>DATCFX010001103.1:0-1323 GCA_036509275.1 Pirellulales bacterium
TCGTCGAAACGTTCGACCAGGCCTGCGTCAAGCTGCGCGGGCCGGGCTACTACAACGTGAAGCAGGATCTGCGGCTCACGTACGACAGCAGCCGCCTGGAGGAAGCGGTCCACGAGGTGTTCGACGATCTGCTGTTCGACATTTGCAGCCGCATCGTCGATCACCAGGCCGACGTCGTGCTGCTGGCCGGCCAGCCCACGAAGCTGGCCTACATGCAGGACCTGGTGCGCCGCTACGTGCCGCTGCCCGACTCGCGCATCGTGCCCATGTTCCGGCATTACGCCGGCAACTGGTATCCCTACCAGGACGTCAAGGGGCATTCGCCGGGGCTGATTGTCGATCCCAAGAGCGCGGTGGTCGTGGGGGCCGCCATCGAATTTCTGGCGCGCCACGGGCTGCTGCCGCAGTTCCGCTTCAACATGCGCGGCGCCGCCACGGACAACAGTTACTACTGGGGCGTGATGAGCGAATCGACCGGCCGCATCCGGCCGGAGCGGCTGCTGTTCCAGCCGGCCAGCGACAGCACCCGCGGCGACGGCGTGGACTTTACGACGATTGCCCAACGCGCGCTGATTGGCCGTAAGATCGCCGGCCACGAAGATGCCCAAGCCAACCCGGTCTACCTGTTGAAGATGGAGGTGGGCGACCGGATTGGTCCCACCGAGGTCACCGTGCGCATTCGGCGCCAGCGGGCCGACGACGAGAACGAAGAACATCTGGAGCTGGAAAGCGTCAGCGGCACCGTGGCCGGCGAGCCGGCCGTGTTGGGCGAGAACGTTCACTTCCAGTGGCGGACTTTGGGCAACGACCGCTTTTTCCTCGACACGGGCGGGTTGGACAACATCGAGTTGCCCCAGCATTGAAGGCGGCCGGCATGGCGTTCAAATTCCTGGATACGCACGACGTCGTCGAGGCCCTGCAACAGCAGGAAAGCACGTCGCGGCAGCGGTTCCAGTATTTGTGCGATCAGTTCCACGAAGTGCTCCGCCGGTTGCCCCAGCCCGAAACTGCCTCGTCCGAAACTGCTGCGCCCGAAACCGCCACACCGGATCCGCCGCCGGCTTCCGCCACCACGAGCGCCGCGGAGGCCGCGATCAGCCAGTCGCCCGCACCGCTGCCGGCCCAAAAGCTTCCGCCCGACGAACCGCCGGCGCGCACACGCAATTTCGATCTGCCCGATTGGGGCCCGGTCGTGCTCGGCCCACAACTGGCCGGCGATCCGGCGCTGGCGGCCGGTTGCCAGGCACTGGTTGCCGGGCTGCTCGCGGGCGATGCGCGGGCCATGACGATGGCCGGCCAGTTGCTCTTGTTCCGCTCCGCCCC
>DATCFX010001104.1:0-1262 GCA_036509275.1 Pirellulales bacterium
GGTATTCCGCCAGTGGCGCGAGCAATGCACGCAGCGTGGCGAGGCGTACCGGTACGCGACGGCGTTCGTCCACCGGCGCGTACCACACCGCGTCTTCCGGCTCGTTCGGCGCGGGGCTCAGGTTCAACTGATGCTCGGCCAGCGCCTGCGCCACCGCGGGCAACAGGTTGTGCCGCTGGCCATCGAGTTCGATGCCGATTTCCAGATCGAACGCGTGATCGTCGGTGTCTTCCACCGCCTGGCCGTACCAGCGCACCGGACCTTCCAGGACTTCGAACGGAAAGCTTGGCGCGTACTCGACCTGGAAATTTTCCGCCTCAAGCTTCGGCCGCAAGGCCAGCCAACGCGCCGGCGTGTTGACCTCCAGCGCACCGGCGTAACCGGTGCCGGGAAACAGCCAGGCATCCTCGGGCAGGGTCTCGGCGACGTCCCACGGCAGACCTTCGGTGTCCACGCCGGGAGTGAGACCGGCGCGTTCGAGCTGTTCCATCGCAGACAGTTCTTCGGCACGGCGGCGGGTGATCTCGACCAGCTGGCCGTTGCGCACGCGGCGTACCAGCGGCTCGCCACCACGGCCGGGCAGACGCTCGCCGGCATAGTCGAACGCCAGCCGTGCATAGCCCAGCGGCGGCGTGCCGGCGGCCAGCCGCGCGTGCCGGGTCAGCGCATGCATGGTCAGCACCGGTTTCGGTGCCAGCTCGGAGCGACGCAGTTCACCGAACACCTGCGGCAATGGCACCCGCGTGGCCAGCCGGCTGCCCGGCAGACGGTTGCGCAGGCGTCGCCCATGCTCGTGCTTGAGCAGCGGCAGCTCCAGCCAATGGGTTTCTTCGGCCGCCGCCTCGAGCTGGCCCATCGTGGCGCGCTCGACATCGAGGTACCACAGATGATCGAGGCGCAGCAGACGCTGACTGTGTGGCAATGCCGGCAGCAGGCGCTGGCTGCCGTCGGGCTCCATGTGCCAATGCCAGTTGAGCTGATGCGACTTGCCGCGCGACAGCCGCAGCCCGGCCAGACCGCCGAGGAAACATGGCGCGGTGTCGAGAATTTCCGCCAGCAGGGTGTCGCCGACATGACCGCCGAGGCGCGCATAGCTGCGACTCTTGCGCACGCTCTGCGGCAATCCGAGCATGGTGGCGGCGAGGCGTTGTTCGTGCGGCTGCAACGGCGACTGCGCCAGATGTCGGCTGTCCAGCGGCACCGGGCGGACGTAGCGACCGTGTTCGGCGGCCGTCAGCAACACCGGCGCCACATCCAGTCGG
>DATCFX010001105.1:0-7245 GCA_036509275.1 Pirellulales bacterium
GTCGCTGAAATCGATCAGGTCGTCCAGCACGCGTCCGGCGGGCATCGTGCCCTGCCAACTGGCCACCAGCGGCACGCGCGAGCCGCCTTCCAGCAACTGCCCCTTCATCCCGTTCACCGCCCGGCCGCCGATCTTGCCCGAGGTCTTGTCCGGATCGTGCTCGGGCGTATAGCCGACTCGCGAGGTGCCGTTGTCAGTGGCGAAGACAATCAGCGTCTGCTCGCGGAGTCCGAGTTTTTCCAACTCGGCGACGATCTTGCCCACCGTCTTGTCGAGGTACGCGGTATTGTCGTCGTAAAGCTGCCGCCCGCTGGCGTCCGGCTTCGAGTCGGGCGTGCGCACGATCGGCCCGTGAATCAAGTGCTCGGACAGGTAGAAGTAAAACGGCTCGTGGCGATGCCGCCGCAGAAAATCGACGGCGAAATCCGAGGCCGCGTCGGGAAAATAGATGTCCTTGTCGGACGTGACTTCCTGCCCGTTTTTCGTGTAGCTTTTTCGCCAGTACCAGCCGCCGGCGGTCGGATCGGTGACGTATTCGCCAAAACCCCAGTCGCCCGGCGTGTTGCCCATCTGCCGCCATTTGCCGGCCATGCCGGTCGCGTAGCCGGCCTGTTTGAGAATCGTGGCCAGCGACGGCTCGTCGGAATACGACGGCTGGCCGGCCGACTGGTTGGTCAGGCCGCCGGTGCGAAAGCCATAGCGGCCGGTCATCAGCAGGCACCGCGACGGTCCGCACAGCGGCGTGGAATAGCAGCGATCGAAGCGCGTGCCCGAGCGGGCCAGGGCGTCGATGTTCGGCGTCAGCAGCTTGGCCCGGTCGGAGCCGTAGCAGCCCATGCCGTCGATGCCGTCGTCATCGCCAAAAATGAACACAATGTTCGGCCGCTTGGCGTCGGCAGCACCGGCGCGATTTTCCCCGGCTGCGGCCAGCAACAAGAGCACGGCCAGACACGATCCGATCCAGCGGCGACACATGGGGCAAACTCCTCGGGTCTTTGGCATTCCACCGGGCACTATCCTAAGACGCGCAGCCGCCATTGGATATTCTCTATTCACCCAAAAGCGAGCAGTGGAATTCATCGATTTGCGCGGCCGCAGCGAGTAGGATGCAGTGCCAGCCTCGGCAATCGGGGCCACCGGATTGACACGTCGAGCCTGGGTGGGGTCGGCAACATGGGAACTGACGTTTCCGCGAAACAGCCATTGGCCGCCGCGGTCAGTTGGGCGGTGCTACTGCTGGAACTGACGTGCCTGGGGTTTGTCGCCTGGTACATCCCGATGGATCGGCAGCGTTTTATGGCGCCCTTTCGCAACTTCGACCTGGAATTGCCGAGCGTCACGATTCTGATGCTCAATATCCCGGACCTTGCGATCTGGATCGCCGCGGCCTTGCTGGCGATGATGAGCTGCGCGTTGCAATGGCGGTTGCGCTCGAAAGTCGCGGCAGCGATCTTTCATATGCTCGTCATTACCTTCTGTTGCGTTACCTTGGTCGCGTACCGCGAATCCCTGTTTCAGCCGCCGTCAGTGCACGCCCATGGCTTGTCGGTCAATCCTGCGGCGGATATTTACCACTACAGCGATTGGGCCGTCCACTCTCCCCGAACAGTACGAATAGACTGCGAAAGGGATTTCTGGCAATGAGAAACTGCATTCTTCCCAGCGCCGTGCAAAGGTTGCACAGCAACCCAGAGTTTCAGGCTCGCTTGCGGAAGCTGCGCGAATCCATCGAAGCGCGTTACGTCGCGGAGTTGGCCAACGCCGGTGTTTTTCGTCGACTCGTGCTGAATTGGCGAATCGCTGCCGAATATCGTCGCGAGCGACGGAAGATTGTTCCGTCGGCCAAGGCGTTTTAACTTGCACGCGGTTCATCGTCCGGAGTTCCCGACCAACCGATCTTGATCGTTCGGTTTCAGGGTCGTCGTCATGTGTTCGGTCCAATCTCGTCGCCACTGGTTCCGATTCAGCCTGCGGGCGTTGCTGCTTGCCGTGCTCGTGGCCAGCCTGCCGTTGGGCTGGTGGGTCCGCACGGCACACCGGCAGCGGCAGGCTGTCGGGGCGCTCAGGGAACTCGGAGCGTGGGTCGTTTACGACTTCGAGTACGACGACGGGCTGCACACGCCGGCCGCAGTTACTGGCGACGTGCCGCCCCAATGGTTGCGCCGCTTGCTCGGTCCGGATTTGTGTGGCAACGCGGTGCAGCTCGATTGGGTTCCGTTCTTCGCGTCCGATGACTTTGGCAGCGACGTGACGCCGTACCTGGCCATGCTGCCGGACATGCTGATGGTGCAACTCATCGATTCGTCAATGACCGACGCCGATCTGGCGGAGTTGAGAGGCTGGTCGAAAATCGAGTATCTGATGATCGAGTCCGAGTCGGTCACCGACAAGAGCGTCGACACGCTGAGGGGGCTGCGATCGCTGAAATTTCTTTCCATCGAGAAGACCGGCATCAGCCCGGCCGGCTACGACCGCCTCCGCACGGCACTGCCGGGCACTAATGTTCGATACCAGCATGAATAACATCGGCCGGCATCGTCGATTTGTCCGGCCGCAGTGGGTAGGATGCAGTGCCAGTCAGGCAGGGTGCTGCAAATCTTTTCGTCGGGGGCAAAAATGAGTACCGTTTTGCGGCTTGGTGTGCGAATACTGTTGGTGGGCATCGGCTCAATGGCGGCGTCGGCCCGGGCTGAAATGCCGCCGCAGCCCAACGCGGGAGCGTCGATGGTGGTCGAGGGAGTGGTGCGCGAGACCTTTCGCAGCGTGCGCAGGGCGACGGTCGACTATGTTTTCCTCATCGAAGTGCGCTCGGCCCGGTTGGGTTCGAAGCCGCAGCTTCCCTACGACGGGCCGCTGCCGAAGCCGGGCGGCGTGCTCTACGTCCACGCCTTCCAGCGCACGCCCGACGCCCCGAGGATGGCCGGCCCGGGCGGCTATCGCGAGCTGCCGGCCGAGGGGAGCATCATTGTCGCCTACCTGTATCCACGCAACGGGCCGGGCTGGCAGTTTGCCTATCCGCTGGGGTTCGAAGTCCGGGGCCGCATCGCCGCCGACGACCTGGGGCCGCTCACGCCGCAGCCGGCCCGGCCCATGCCCGTGCCCATGACGGTTGAACCGGTGCCGCCTGGCAGCGTGCCGGTGATTGGTCCCGTGCCGATCGTCGTACGCCCGCCGCGCCGGCTCGGCGTGCAGGTGGTCCCGATCGTGATTGCCGACGAGCGCGGCTTGCGAATCACGATGGTGGTGCCGAACAGCGTAGCCGCGCGGGCCGGCCTGGTGCCCGGCGACGTGATTCTCAAGGCCGGCGGCCAGGCAACGCGCGAGTTGAGCGTCCTGACCGACCACATCGTCAACGCTGGTCCGCGACTGGCGTTGGTCGTGCGCCACGCCGCAACAGGCACCGACGACGTGGTCGAAGTCGACTTCGGACACGTTCCATGAATGGAACGGCTTAGCTGCCGATGTTGAGGTTCAGGGCCAGGCTGTCGTAGTCGTTGTCGTTGCCGAACAGTTGGTCCATGATGTGCAACTCGAGCTGGCTGGGGCTCGTGGCCACGCCCTCGGGACTGGTGAAGCGCAAGTGGTCGGTCGAGTCGGGGTTGGCCGAGTTGAAGGAGAAGAACGCGACCGGCCCGCCGCTGCTGCTGTTTGTCGGATTCGCCGACACGAACTGGCTCGTGGTGCCGCTGGATAGCGAGTAGAAGGCGAGCAGTTTGCCTGCCGGCGCGGTGAGCGACGCCGAGGCGCCGGTTGCCTGGCCATCGGCAAACAGCACCTGGTAATTTCCGCTGGCCAAGGCCGCGGCCGCATAGCCGGCCGAACCCGGCGCGGTCGAACCAATGTCGCCGGCAGCATCGGTCACGTAGTAGAAGCCAATGTCGCCCGGCGCCGACGATAGCGACGTTCCGCCGTCGAGCGTGGCGCCGACGCTGTCGGTATTGCCGCTGCCGCCGCCGGCAAGTTGCAGGGCGCCGGTCGCACCGGTGGGGCCGCCCGCCAGGACGATGGTCATCACCACGTCGTTGAAGTCGGAGTCGCCGCCGCCGGTCATGTCTTCCCAGTTCAATTGCACCTGGCCGGTGGTCGGGTTGGCGATGACCTGCACGTGCTGGACGCCATCCGGGTTGGCCGCCGTGATCGTGAAGAATGCGACGGGGCCGGCCGACAGCGAGTCGGTCGAGTTGTTCGTCAGGAAATCGGACGACGTATCGTTTTGGATCATGTAGAAGGCCAGCATCTGGCCTGCGGTGACCTGGATCGTGTCGCTCTCGCCACCCACGTCGCCGCTGACGAAGATCACCTGCGAGCTGCTGAAACCTACCGCGGCCTGCGCGTAACCGGTGGCTCCGGGGGCCACGCCGTTGGCCGTGCCGGTCATCGAGGTCACGGTGTAGACGCCGATTTCGTCGTTGTACGCGGCGCTGCGCGAAATCCAGCTCAAGTTCAGCGTTTCGGCCGTGCCTGGCACGCCGGGCACCGTGTAGACCTCCTGATAGCTCGGAGCGTAGGTGATCGACAGCGCCGTGGACGCGGGCGAAGAGCCGGTGCCGTTGGTGACAATCGCCGTGATCGAGTTGACGCCCACGGCCAGCGTGTCGCTGGGTAGCGTGGCGACATATTGGCCGCTGGTGCTGCTGGTAGCCGTGGCCGTGGCCACCGTCTTGCCGTTCATCTGCAGGGTCACGGTGTCGCCCGCCGTGGCCGTGATATCAATCTGCGGAGTATCGTCCGAGGTGTAGTTGAAGCCGGTGAATCCGCCCGTGTTGCTGCCGCTGTCGAGCGTCACGCTGCTGGGAGCGGGCGGGGCCGCGGGAGTCACGGTAATGGCGAAGGTGGTTTTGCTGATCGATCCGCCCGCGTCGTCCGAGACGGTGAAGGCGAAGCTATCGGTGGTGCCGCCGGCGTTGGCGTAGGTCAGCTTGTTGGCGTCGATGTCGGCCTGGGTGAACGTGCTGCCGACCGCCAGTGCCGTGCCGCTGTCCGAGAGCGTGCCGTTGGCCGGCAAGGTGGCCACGGTGTAAATGAGCTGCCCGGACGTTTTGGGAGGATCCGTGACCTGCAAGTCGGCGGTGGTAATCGTGGCCGTCGTGTCTTCGTTGAGCGTGAGACCCGCATTGGTGGAGAGCGTGGGCGGCACGTTCGTGGCTTCGATGTCGATGCTGAACGTGGTTGCCGCGCTGTTCACGCTGGCGGGGTTGGACACGGCGAAGTTGAAATTGTCGCTGGCAGCGCCGGCGCCGGTGCTGGTATAGGCCAGTTCGTTGCTGTCGATATCCGCCTGCGTGAACGTTTTTCCGACGACCAACGCGTTGTTGTTCAGTTCGAGCGTGCCGTTGCTGGGAACGGTCGACAGGGTGTAGGTCAGCTGCGAAGCGCCGTAGTTGGGATCTGTGAACTGCAAGAGCGAGGTGGTAATGGTCGAAGTATCGCCGACCGCCGTGACGAGTTGCTCGTTGGTCTTCACCACGGGAGTGTCCGTGACATTGAGGGCGAAATTCTCCAGATCCGCGCCGCCGGCGTTGTTCGCCTTGTTGTCGGTGAGTTGCAATTCCAGGTTCGCCACGCCGGAGAAGCCTGCCTTGGGCGTAATGGTAACCGTCAGATTGCCGGTGGTGCCGCTGGTCGCCGAGTAGCTGTAGGTTGCGGTCGCGTCGGTCGCTCCCTCGTCGTAAACGCCGGTAGACGAGTCGTATTCCAGCAGCGTTTCTTTCAGCGTCGCGCCCGCGTTGGTGTCGGTGACCGGTACCGTGAAAGTGACGGCCGTGTTTTCCGGCGTGGCGAGAATCGGGCTCGTCGGTGCGTTGGAGTTGATCGTGAACGGGGCCGACTTGCCAAAGGGCGTCGTAAAGAACGGCGTGTCGGCTACCTTGTCGGTGGCTCCTTGTACGTTAAAGACCGTGCTGGCGCTGTCGGTATCGCTGTCGGTGGCCGTAACGGTGATCGAAGACGTATTGGTGTAGCCGGCCGGGATGTAAAGCTGCAGCACCGCGTTCACGTTGTCCTTGACCAACGTGGCGCTCGTGATCGTGATCGGGTTCTTAGGGCTGCTGTCTTCGCCGCTGGAATTATCCTGGACGGCCGTGCCCATCATGTCCTGCAGGATGCCGAAGCCGCTGGTCACCTGGCCAAAGATCGTATACGCATAATCGCCCTGCGACTCGTACGTGTTGCCCAGGTCCGTGTCGGTGATGAAGATTTGCGAATCGTCAGTGTTGTGGCCGCTATCGGCCATGGCCACCAGGCCGGGACTATTGAACGTCAGTTCCGGAGTGTATTCGTCAAATATCGCCCCCAGGCTGCTGCCCCCCTGGCCATTGTTGGTGCTCGAACCGGTCTGGGCGATAAAGTTGTCGAGGACGCGGAAAAAATCCAGCCCGTTGTAAAAGTTTGAATTCACCAGGCTTTCGATGTGGGCCACGGTGTTGGGTGTGAGTGATCCGAACAGTTGGATCACGATATCGCCGGTGAACGCATTGCCGTTGGAATCGGTGCCGCTGATGTTGAAATCCAGCGACTCGACCGAGCCCGAGATGCCATTCTGCAGGATGACTGGGCTGAGCGAGGGATCGGAACTCGAGGCACTATAACTGACCGTGGCCGCGCCATCGCTGTCCGTCGAATTGAGCGGGAGGTAGAGGTACTTGCCGTCGGGACTGCTCCAAGTTTGGCTGGTGAGCAGGTTGGTCGGATCGAGGGTCACCGACAACATATTCCGCGTTTCCAGCGGCTCGAACGTCAGCCGGCGTTGGCCATAGCCGTGCAATTGCTTTGCTGCCTTGCGCTTACGATCACTGCTCTCACCCTTGAAACGGCGGCGAATCATGACCACTGGACGAAACTCCCCAAAAGGCTGGAAGGGAACGACTGACTCGGGCGAAGTGCTCTACGCAGCCTGCGAGTGCCCGGTTGATGACAAGCAAAAAAGTTTCGATTTGTTCACTCTAATTCAATAGCGCAAAGGCCGAAAGGAAAAATCCATTTGCTCCTTCCGCCCACCTATTAAGGGGCCTGCGACATTTTGACGCAACCGGCACGACCCCCTGGCCGGACACCCCCCCTTGCGGACTGCCTGCGGCTGCCAATCACCGCTAGCAGTTGCGATAGGTCGTTAATATATCAACGGGTGCGAAAGGTCGAAGCGCGCTCCCATTTTCCGAAAAAGGCCCCAGCGGGCTCGCAGCCGGGCTCCCGCGGCAGGCCCTTTCGTGGTGCTGCCAAACAGGTTAAAACCGCTGTCTTTGGCCC
>DATCFX010001106.1:0-2888 GCA_036509275.1 Pirellulales bacterium
GGCCTACAACCCGTTGCCTGCAGGTATGGACCCGACTCTCAAGTTCGACGGGCCGGGGCCGCGGGATCTCGCGCCGGCGGCCGTCGCGTCACGCAACGTGCAGCTCGGCGTGTCCCACCTGCGCGTGCTGCGCGATATCTACTACATCGCCGAACGCCTGGCCGAGGGCCGGAATCCCGGCGAGGTCATGGACTTGCGTGGCGATCGGACACGGAACGATTTTTCGATCGGCCCCGATTCGGTCGCCGCGAACCAGGCGATAGCCGATCGCGTGAAGTGGGTCCAGTTCAAGCTCGATGAGGGGCAATTTCTCGCCTTGGGCGACAACAGCCCCAGCAGCAAGGACGGCCGCCTGTGGCCCACGCAACATTACGTTGACCGCCAGTTGCTGATCGGCAAAGCCCTGTTTATCTATTGGCCGCACGCGCTCAACCGCATTCCCTATACGCGGATCTGGTTTCCGCTGTTTCCCAACATCGAACGCATGAAATTCATTCATTAAAAAGAATGATGAAGTAGGAATGATGAATGACGAATGATGAATGCAAAAACGCGTAGTGCGTGCGCTTCCTCGATTCATCCTTCATCATTCCTACTTCCGCATTGCTTCCCGACGGTCACGGAGGACACGTCATGCCCATGCTCGCCGTGCAAGGATTGGTCAAGATTTACGGCCGGCGCCGAGTGGTCGACGGCGTCGACTTCCAGGTCGACACTGGCGAGATCGTGGGGCTGCTGGGTCCCAACGGCGCCGGCAAGACGACCAGCTTCCGCATGGCCTGCGGCATGATCGCGCCCAACGAGGGGCAGGTACACCTCAACGGCCTGGACGTCACGCAGTGGCCCATGTATCGCCGCGCCCGCGATGGCGGCATGGGCTACCTGGCCCAGGAATCCAGCGTCTTCCGCAAGTTGACGGTCGAAAAGAACCTGCTGGGTATGATGGAGATGCTGGGCATCGATCGCCGCAGCCGCAAGCTCCGCTGCGACGAGCTGCTCGAGCAATTCAATATCACGCGGTTGCGCAAGTCGCTGGCCATGTCGCTCTCCGGCGGCGAGCGCCGCCGCCTGGAAATCGCCCGCTGCCTGGTCTCGAATCCCAAGCTGATTCTGTTGGACGAGCCGTTTACCGGCATCGATCCGGTGACGATCGCCAGCATCCAGGAAATCATCCGCAATTTGCGCGCCTCGGGCATTTCGATCCTGATCACCGACCACCAGGTGCGCGAGACTTTGCAAATCACCGATCGCAGCTACGTCATCCGCGGCGGCAAAGTGCTCTGCCACGGGCATCCCAACGAAGTGCTGCAGAACCCCGAAGCCCGCAAGTATTACTTCGGCGAAGGCATGGACCTGGGGATCAACGAGCGCCGGCCGCACGTCGTCCACAGCGATCGCGAGGCGCCGGCCTCGCGGTGATCGTCGGTCGTCGGGCGAGCCCTGCAGGGCTCGGGTATGAGACAAGCAGCGCGGTTGCCGGCGCCGCTTTTGTCGCGGCAAATGCTCGATGCGAGCTGTGACGGCTAATCGCCTTCCTTGAGTCCCAAGCGCGCCAGCCACCGCCCGCGGGTTGGCGTCTTCGCTTCCTCGGCCCGCGACTTGGCTTCCGTCGCGTCGTCCCGGCGGTTGGCGTTCTGCCGTCGCAGTTCGTCCAACTCGGCTTGTTGGCGGGCGTGCTTGGCCCGTTCCATCGACAAGTCGATCTCGGCGTGCATGAGTTTTTCCTGCCACTGCGCTTCGAGCTGTTTGAGCCGCTCGCGCTCGCCGCGGATGCCCTCGTCGCGATCGAAGATTTCGGCCATGGCCGCCACGCTGGGCAGCAGCACGGGCACGCTCGATTGCTGTTCGAGCCGCTCTTTCAGTTCGCGGATTTCGCGGTCCTTCGCCAGCACCACGTCATCGGTGATGCGGATTGTGCCATCGATGGTCAGCCGCTCTTGCACCCGCGCGTCATCGCCTGCATCGTCGGCTTCCAGCGCGGCGAGCATCCGCCGCTTTTGGCTTTCCCAATCGAGTCCGCCGGCCGGGGGGGTTTTGGCGACGAGCGGAGCGTGCTGTTCCAGCTCCGCATTGCGGCGTTTCAGGTCACGCACGTCGTTCAGGGCACGCTCCAGCCGTTGATGCAACTGCTCCAACTGCTCGCTGTCGCCGAGCGGCGGAGCTTCGGCCCGCGCCTCTTCCAGTTGTCGCAAGGCCTCGGCCAACTGCCCACTCATGACGTCGCGATCGGCAATCAGCTTCCGGTATGCTTCGTCGTGATTCGCGGCCGGTTCGCTCTCGCGAAGCTCCCGCCGCTTCGAACGAAAATGCAAGGCCAACCGCCGGCGTTGCAGCTTGGTGCGCGTTCGTCGCAGCTCGAGCCGATCGGCCTCGCTTTCGAGCCGGGCCTCCTTCTTCTTCAATCTGCGCCGCTGGCGAGCGACCTCGCCGGCCGCAAAATCGTAGTCGGCTTCGGCGCGCCGCCGCGTCTGCTGGTCCAATTCGGTCAGCCGCGTGGCCAGCGATTGTTCGATGGCCGCCAATTGCTGCTGATAGCGGCGATCGAAATCGCCCGCCGCGGCCCGTTGGCCGGCGAGCCGCTCCGCCAGCCGGCGCAAATCGTCGCCCCCCCCCGCTGCGGGCGGAAGTTCCACCCCCTGGGGTTCAGCGACGGCGATTTGCGGGAGCATGGGCATCATGGTCGCGTCCGCAGACCGGTCCTGCGCGTCAATTTCGCGCACGGCCGGCGGCTCTTGTTTCCGGTAGTTCGTAAAGTCAAGCAAACGTCAGAGCGGCCCAACCGCCCAGCCGCGGCGTTGGCTTGTTCACCTAGAACGTGAGGGCCAGCCGGAGCACACCTGGCAACGCTCGATGCGGCGCAACTTAACGTCGAAGAAAAGACTTTGGGG
>DATCFX010001107.1:0-11185 GCA_036509275.1 Pirellulales bacterium
CGACGCGGTGAGCTCGGGAATCGAAAACGTCAGCACGCCGCCGGGAGTGTGAAAGTAGTTCAGCAGCACGATCGAGAGCAGGCCCAGGAACGTGAGCATGCTGCCGGCCAGGGTAAACAGGAAGAACTTGATGGCCGCGTAGCGCCGGTCTTCGCTGCCCCAGATGCCGATGATGAAGAACAGCGGGACAAGCGTGAACTCGAAGAAGATGTAAAACAGGATGATGTCCCGGGCCACGAACACGCCGAGCATGCCGGTTTCGAGCAACAGCAGCAGGCTGTAGTAGGCGGCCGGCCGGTCGGTGATCGATTCCCAACTGATGAGCACGGCCGTGATCGTCAGCAGCGCGGTGAGGCCGTAGAGCCAGAGGCTCAGCCCGTCAATGCCCATGCCGAACTGGATATGGATCGACGAGTGCGAAAACCAATCCCAGCGCACGTCCAGCGATTTGCCAACTCCGTCGGCCAGGAAGTCGAACATCACGCGCGCCACGAGCACCAGCGTCACCAGCGAGGTGATGATCGCCAGCCGCCGGGCCATGGCAGGGCCGAAGCGCGACAGGGCCATGATGGCCAAGGCTCCGACGAGCGGCAGCAGGACGCTGATTACCAACAGGTTGATCATTCAAAACCCTCGTATCGAAGCCCACCGGCAAGCTGGCGCTTGCCGCTCGCAGACTGCCGGCCCTTACCCGATCTGCCAACTCATCGACCACACCAACAGCGAGCCCACCAGCACGAGCATGCCCAGCACCATGGCCAGGGCGTAGAACTGGATCATTCCGGTCTGCAAGGTTCGCAGCATCGACCCCACGGCCCGCGGCACGATGCCGAACCAATTCACGATCCGGTCGATGGCAAACTGATCGACCAGCGAGCAGATAACGGCCAGCAGTTGCAACGGCCAGACGATGAAGAACGTGTAAATCTGGTCCAGGAAGAACTTATTGAAAGACAGTTGATAGAGTTTCAGACCCCAGCGCGATTGCATGAACTCGGTCACGCGCGCGATCTCGCGGCGATCGCCAAGGTAGAAGTAGGCGGCCAGTCCCACGCCGGCCAGGGCCACGACCGTGCCCACCACGGCGATGTTCATGTGAAACGCGTCGTCCAGGCCGTGGCCATACACGGGGGCGAAGGCCAGCGAAGGGGTGCGGACCAGGAAGTGGGCGAACTTGTGCGTGAGTTCGAAATACGCTCCCACGACCAATGCGCACGCCGCCAGGATCACGAGCGGCACGGTCATCGAGGGCGGCGATTCGTGCGCATGGTGGCCGGCTTCTTCCGGCACGTGCGTCGCTCCGAAAAAGGTCAGGAACACGGCGCGGAAGGTGTACAGGCCGGTGAGAAAAGCGGCAAACACGGTGGCGTAATAACAGCCCTGATACAACGACGAACCTTCGCCCGCATGGTGCAGCGCCGCCAGGATCGCATCCTTGCTCCAGAAGCCGGCAAAGGGGATCACGCCGGACAGAGCCAGGGCGCCGAACCAGAAGGTGACGTGCGTGATCGGCATGATCCGCCGCAGGCCGCTGAAACGTCGCATGTCGACCACGCCCCCCATCGAATGCATCACGCTGCCGGCGCCGAGGAACAGCAGCGACTTGAAGAAGGCGTGCGTAAACAAGTGGAACATGCCGGCCACGGCACCGGCCAGCGTGCCGGTGCCCAGCGCGATGAACATGAAACCCAATTGGCTGATGGTGGAATACGCCAGCACGCGTTTCAGATCGTTCTGCGCCACGCCGATGATCCCGGCCATGACCGCCGTGATGCAGCCGATGATCGAGACGACGTGCAGGGCGTCCGGCGCCAGCGAAAACAACGGCATGCAGCGCGTGACCAGGTACACGCCGGCCGTAACCATCGTGGCCGCGTGGATGAGTGCGCTGACGGGCGTGGGGCCTTCCATCGCGTCGGGCAGCCAGACGTGCAGCGGAAACTGCGCGCTTTTGCCGCACGCGCCGGTCAACAGCGCCAGGGCGATCAACAGCGCCGTCGTGCTGCCGATCTGGTACAGGGCCGGGTTGGCCAAGCGCATTTGCCCCAGCACGCCGGCCACGCCCGGAGTGTCGTGAAAGTTGAGCGTGCCGAACGTGGTCCAAATCAGAAACAGGCCCAGGGCAAAGCCAAAATCGCCGACGCGATTGACGAGAAACGCCTTCTTGCCGGCGGCCGCCGCCTCGGGCTTCTGATACCAGAAGCCGACCAGCAGATAGCTGCACAAACCCACGGCTTCCCAGAACACGTACAGCAGCAAAAAGTTGCTGACCGATACCAACATGGTCATCGAGAACACGAACAGCGACACGTACGTGAAAAATCGCCAATAGCCGGGATCGTCGTGCATGTAGCCCTTGGCGTAGATGGCCACGAGCGTCGAGATAAACGTGACCATGCAGAGCATGATCGAAGTGAGCGGATCGGCCCGCAGCACGATGTCGATGGTGAAGTTCGACATGGCCGGAGCGGCCGGGGCGTCGGGAGCTTTGGGATCGATATGCTCGTCCAGGCGGTGGGGATAGGCGTCGGGGATATTGGCCCAGGTCCAGAGCGTGGTCATATGCTCGAAGCCGACCTGCCCGGCCGGTGCGTTTTGGCCGTGTCGGGGGCTGGCTCCTGGCGGAGGGCCGCCGGTGCCCAACTCGTTTTCCGTGGCCGGCGCGTTGGGAGCCGACAGGCCGACTACCTGGAACAAGATGCACAGGCTCAGCACAAAGGAGAGTGCCAGCGAGATCACGGTGGGCAGATGGCTCTGGTCTTTGAGCACGAACTTGCCCAACAGCGGCGTCACAAGCGCGGATGCGAGCGGCAAGGCCGGCACCAGCACCATCAGTGTGTCGAGGTCAAACATGGATGCGGTGCACCAACTCCTCTTCCTTGGTAGGCGGTTCGATGCCCGAGGGCGTTAGCTGCGGCCAATGTTGGCCCACGGCCTGGTCATCGGCCGGCAGTTCGTGATCGACGAAGCGCGGCTGGTTGGACTCGCGGATCGTTTGCCAGAAGGCAATATCCAGCTTGCCGGCGCGATGGAACAGCATCAGCACCAGGGCCAGCGCGATGCCGGCCTCGCAGGCGGCCACGGTGATGATGAACACGACCAGCACCTGGCCGCCCCAGTCGTTGTGAAAACGGCCCCAGGCCACGAGGCTCACCGAGACGCCTTGCAGCATCATTTCGGCCGCCAGGAACATGACGATCATGTTGCGGCGGCTCAAGAAGCCGATCATTCCGATGCCGAACAGCAGGGCACCGACGATCAGATAGTTGTAGAGCAGTTGCAGTTCACCCATGCGTCGGCCCTCCCAGGGCGTGGCCGGTTGCTTCCGCGCGGCCGATTTCGGCAGCGTGTCCTGGCCGGTCGAGCCGATTGCCCGTAGCCTGCGCCACGATCGCGATTGCACCCACCAGGGCCACCAGCAGCAGCGAGCCGGCCACTTCCACACTGATGAGGTGCGTGCTGAACAATTGGCCGCCGAGCGAAGCGACGTGCTCCGAGGCCAAAATACCCTTTGCCCGGGCCTGGGCCGCCTGCGGCGAATGGGCCTTGGTGCCGATCGTCGGCCCCGGGTCGCGGAAGGCCTGGAGCGTGGTCATGGTCAGAATGCCGACCAGCACGGCCCCGGCGCAGGCCGAGAGCATGGCTTCCCAACTCAGCCGGTCGTAGTACGTGTCTCCTTCGGGTTGCGCGAGCATCAACACGAATAAGAAGGTCACCAGGATCGCGCCGGCGTAGACCACGACGGTGGCCAGCGCCAGAAACTGTGCTCCCTGATACAGGAACAAGGCGGCCGTGCCCAAGAGCGTCAGCCCGAACCAAATGGCGCAGTACACCGGGCTGCGCAGCGTGACGGCGGCCACGGCCGACAAAACCGTCACGGCGGCCAGCACGAGAAACACGATATCGACGGCCCACGCGCCGCCCGACGGCTCGCCCGCTTGCCACGACCAGTAGGGCTGCCCCGGGACGCCCACAGCCAAGCCGAAATGCACCAGCAGCGTGAGCAGTGCCAGTCCGACGCAGACCAGGGCTGCGCCGATAGGCCGGCCTTGCGGCCGGGCCCGCGGCAATAGGAGCCACATGCCGGCCGCGAACAGGAGCGTGGCCACCGCGTAGGGCCATTGCTGGCCTAACATACGACGCCTCCCATGCTGGCCGACTTCATCGGCTCGGCATCCTTGGTCTGGTCGTAGATGCTCAGCAGTTTTTCCTTGTCGAAGATCATCTCCTCGCGGCTGCGGCCGGTGAGATCGAGCAGGCTCGTCAGTTCGATCGCATCCACCGGGCAAGCCTCTTCGCACATGCCGCAGAAGATGCAACGCAACTCGTCGATCACGAAGCTTTCAGGATATTTTTCGCGATCGGGCCACGGGCTTTCGGCGCCGATGATATCGATGCAGTGTGCCGGACAGGCCGTGGCGCAGAGGAAGCAGGCCACGCATTGCACGCGGCCCTGCTCGTCCTTGTTCAGCCGGTGGACGCCACGATAAATCAGCGGGTTGCCGACCGTCGGCCGGGCTTCGGGGAAGCTCACGGTGACCTTCGGCCCGAACAAGTGCTTGGTGGTCGTGGTCAGGCCCTGGAACAGCAGCGGCAAATACATTTTTCCGGTGATGCCCAGCTTTGGCTCTTCCACCCATTTGATGCTCGGATCGTTGGGTTGCATGCGTGCGATCTTCTATCGGGACAGTTTGATTTTGTGCTAATTGCCGAGTTCGCCAAACGACGCCGCATCCGGCAGGTCGGTCCGAGGCCGATTATCGGTGGCCAGCGGCGAAAAGCTGCCGGCCAGCCACCAACTGACGATGGCCAAGGCCCACATAACCAGGACCACGATCCAGGGGCTCGACAGCCGGCGCTCCTGCGCATTCCAGGCGAATTCGCTGACGAAGGCCACGGCCACGAAGTTCACCAGGCCCAGCGGCAGCATCACCTTCCAGGCTAGCGCCATGAGTTGATCGAAGCGAAATCGCGGCCAACTCCAGCGGACCATCATAAAGAACACGATTACCGCTAGCACTTTCACCGTCAGCACGATCACGCGGAGGATCGCCGTGAGCCACGTCACGTCGCCACCGCTGCCGGTCAGGCCCCAGAAATGCCAGCCGCCCAGGAACAGAATCGTAATCAAAAAAGCCGCCGTGACCATGTGCAGGAACTCGGCGATCAGATACATCAGCAGCCGCATGCCGGAATACTCGGTGTGATAGCCGCCGACCAACTCCTGCTCGGCCTCGGGCAGGTCGAACGGCAGCCGGGCGCTTTCGGCAAACGAGGCCACCAGGAACACGACAAAGCCCAGCGGCTGCACGAACACGTTCCACACGCCGCTGGCGGCCTGCTGGTCGATGATCGGCTCCAACCGCAGCGAGCCGGCAAACAGCACCACGCCCAGGATGCCCAATCCCAGCGGCAGTTCGTAGGAGATGAGCTGAGCGCTGGAGCGCAGGCCGCCGAGGAAGCTGTACTTGCTGTTGCTGGCCCAGCCGCCCAGGATCACGCCATACACGGCGATGCTGCTGAGCGCGAAGACGTAGATCAGGCCGACGTCGAGTTGCGGGGCCACGACCAGTTGGATGGCACCGTGGATGCCGGGAATGCCGAGGTCCGGCGGCAGGGAGCTACCGACGGGAATCACGGCAAAGATCGCCAGCGCCGCGGTGAGAATCGAAATCGGGGCCACGGTAAACAGGAACTTGTCGACTTGGTCCGGGACGTTTTCTTCCTTGAAGATGAACTTCAGGCCGTCGGCCAGCGGCTGGCCCAGGCCGAACAAGCGGATATTTGTGAGCGGCACGCCGACGCGGTTGGGGCCTAGCCGGTCCTGCACCCAGGCGGCGATCCAGCGCTCCAGCAGCACCAGGTATGCGGCCGCCGTCATCAGCGCGCCAATCAGGATGACGACTTTGATGATGGCGACAATCGTGATAGTTGTCAGCGATTCCATGGCAGCTTTAAGCGGTGGTCACAGCCGGCGAGCCGGCGATTTGGTTGATTTTCAAGTCCACGCCGAGGTCGGAAACCTCGCCGCCGGCCACGGAGAAATACGGGATCGCCGCGGCGACTTCGCTCAGCACGTGCCGAGTATTGAACATGCCGGGCCGCTCGAGCAGCCGCCAATAAAGCTGCCCTTCCGCCCACACGCCCGTCGGCGGCCGGATGGCCCAGCGCGCGACTTGCAGCCGATCGGCGAAGTTGACGTACGAGCCATCGCGCTCCGGGAATGCCGCGCCGGGAAGCTGGAAGCTCGCCCGCTGGTAGAGCGGCGAGTCGAACAGATCCTGCACGACGAGTTCTTTGAGGCCGTCGAAACGGGCGGCCGCGGGCTCGTCGATCCAGGCATCCTTGTAGCCGCCGCTGACCCACACACCGCCCAGCGTGCCGGAGTCGAGCTGGCTCAGGAACTCAGGAAAGGTCATGACGCTGCCCATGAAATGCTGGATCACGGCCTCGACGCCGCGGCGATTGGGGCATTTTTCCGCGCGGATTGTGAAGCCGGTCTTGAATCGCTCGTCGTGCCCCACGACCGGCACGTGGCCCAAGGCCAGCACTGCGTCGGGATCGAGCCCGCGGACTAAGGTGGCCAGCAGGTACGCTTCTTCCACCGTGAGATGCGGCGAAAGCAGGGCTGCCAGCCGGCCGGCGGCCTTCAATCGCTTGGGGAGTTCGTCGGTCAGCTCGTGCCACTCGATGTTCGTGTGGCCCGACTTGTCGCGCCGGCGGGGCTCGATCAGCCGGTTCTCGCTGTGGACGTGGTGCCAGCCGTAGCGGCCTTCGTCGCACATCCACCACCCGTTGACGTGCGGATTGTCGCGCGGCTTGAGCCGATGGACCGTGTTCTGATTCTCTTCGGTCCAGATCGAGCAGCCGGTTGAGCAGCCGGTGCAGACGGCCTCGTGCCGCTTCATGAACCACACGCGCTGGCGATACAAAAAGTCGCGGTCGCCCAGCGCGCCCACCGGGCACAGGTCCACCACGTTGCCCGACAGCTTGTTGGCCAACGGAAAGCCGGGCACGACGTCGATTTCTTCGTGGCTGCCGCGGTTGATGACCATGAGCTCGCTGGTGCCGCTGATCTCGCGGCAGAAGCGGACGCAGCGCGAACACATCACGCAGCGGTCGACAAACAGCGAGACCGTGTCGCCCATTTCGCGCCGCCGGCTGGTGAACGGCCGGATGTCGGCCCGGCGCTCCTTCTGGCCGTGGGCGAAATGATAATCTTGGAGCAAGCACTCGCCGGCCTTGTCGCAGATCGGGCAGTCGACGGGATGATCGATCAGCAGGTCCTCTTCGACCATGGCCCGGCTCTGCCGCACTTTGTCGCTATCGGTGACGAACACCGTGCCGTCCTTGGCCGGCGTTTGGCAGGCGGGGACGAGCTTGCCCAGCATCGAGATTTTGCCGGTTTGCGCGTCGCGGGTGCCGGTTTCGACCAGGCACATGCGGCAGCTCGCCACGACCGTCAAACCCGGGTGCCAGCAGTAGCGCGGGATATCGATGCCCGCCCGCTCCGCGGCCTGGATGCCGTTGAGCCGTTCGTGGTCGGGGATTGTGACTTCGCGGCCGTCGACGAGGACAGTTGGCATAGATCAATGATGAAGTAGGAATGATGAATGATGAATGGGGGAATGCAGCACGGTCAGCCTTTCCTGGTCGCTTCGGCGCGCCGCCGCTTAGAGGTGCGGACCGAAGCGACGAGTATTTTTGTAAGTTGGTTGGCTTCGTCGATCAGGCCGTGCAAGCGGCCTTCGCTGATCATGCCTGCTTCAATGAGTAGCTCGAGCCAGTATTGAGTTTCTTCCAGTTCTTGTAGTGCGGACTCAATTTTACTGATGAACTCTGCCTGCGATCGCGCACGCGCGGCTTCGCGATATTGAGCCCCGACCGACGTTCCACTCCTCAGCAGTTGCTTGCCAATTACCTGTGCCAAGACATTGCTCTTAGGCAGAGCGCAATACAGCTTGATCGTCCTCACTGCGAACGCTGTTGTCCGTTCGCGGAGATCGACAGGTTTCTCGTTTCCCTGCCCTCCATTCATCATTCATCATTCCTAATTCCGCATTCTTAATGGCTTCCCGCCATCTCCAGCGCCGGCACCGCCGCGGTTTCGGCGTAGCCGCTGGGATTGGTGCGTTTGATGTATTCTTCGAACTCGCCGCGGAATTTGCGGATGGCGTTCTTCAGCGGCCACGCGGCGCCGTCGGCCAGGCCGCAGATCGTGGTGCCGGGAATGATGCCGATGCTGTCGCCGATCTCGAGCAGCAGCTCGAGATCGCGCAATCGCCCACGGCCGGCCTTGATGCGATTGAGCATGTGCAGGGCCCAGGCCGTGCCTTCGCGGCAGGGAGTACACTGGCCGCAGCTTTCGTGCTGGAAGAAGCGGCAACTGTTGTGGAGGAAGTCGACCATGCTCACCGTTTCGTCCATCACCACCACGGCAGCGGTGCCCAAGCCCAGGCAGCCGACCTTGCCCGGCCCGGCAAAATCGAGCGGCGTGTCGAACTCGGCCTCGGTGAGCAAGCCCATGCTGATGCCGCCGGGAATGGCGGCCTTGCCCTTGCGGCCTTTCCAGATTCCGCCGCCGTACTGCTCGATCAGTTCGCGGCAGGTAATGCCCAGCGGGGCCTCGTAGCAGCCCGGCTTGTTCACGTGGCCGCTGAGGCAGTAGAGCTTGGGTCCGTAGCTGCCGGGGTCGCGCGAGTTGTTGGGATCGGCCGGCACGCCGATGCTCTTGAACCAGTCGATGCCGCGGGCGGCGATGTGCGTAACGCAGGCGACCGTTTCGATGTTATTCACCACCGTGGGTTTGTGGAACACGCCCTCGACGGCCGGAAACGGCGGCTTGATGCGCGGCCAGGCGCGCTTGCCTTCGAGGCTTTCGATCAGGCCCGTTTCTTCGCCGCAGATGTAGGCGGCCGCGCCGCGGTGCATGTAAATGTCGAGCGCGAAATTGCTGCCGCAGACGTTCTTGCCCAAGTAGCCGGCCTGGTAGCACTCGTCGATGGCCAGTTGCAAACGCTTGAGCGAGAGCGGGTACTCGTAGCGGAGATAGATGTAGGCGGTTTGAGCGCGGGTGGCGAACGAGCTGAGAATCACGCCCTCGATCACCTGGTGCGGATCGAGTTCCATGAGGATGCGGTTGTTGAACGTGCCCGGCTCGCTCTCGTCGGCGTTAATGCACATGTAGATTGGGCCGGGATGGTTCTTGGGCAGAAACGTCCACTTGAGCCCGGTGGGAAAGCCGGCCCCGCCGCGTCCGCGGAGGTTGCTGCTTTTGATCTCCTCGGCGAACTTGACCGGATCGCCTTCGGCCACCACGCGCTTCAGCGCGCGGTATCCGCCGCCGGCCTCATACACGGCCAGTGTATGGCTGTTCTCCTTGTTGATATTGGCCAGCAGGATCGGTTCGAATTCAGCCATTTTGTTCTTTCAAGGCGATCATGCTCGTGGTTCGGTCGTTTGTCGCGGATCGAGCCGCCAGCGTTTCAGTCTTCGCCATTGCGAGGCACGGGCTTGCCACCCTTCAAGCAGATATCATTGCGGCAATATACGGCTTTGTCTTTTAGCAATTTCGCGACGTTTTTCACGCCGAATGTGTGCGTTCGCCCGCCCCCTTGGTCACCCGCCCCACTTTTCTCATATTTCCAGTTCGCCTTCTCCAAAAACACCACGTCCACCCGCCAGATCAGTACCTGTTTGCCGGCCTCGATCGTTTCTGTCGGGTCGACAAGATATCGCCACACGATATACCAGCCGGGATGATCGTAGTGCGACTGAATGGACCAGGCTCGCTTGCTGCCTTTGCTCTCCAGGGATTCGTTGGGAGTGAACGTGGGCGGAGACCCACGCCGTATCAAATCGGGAAATCGCTGTTGCGCGGTATCGGTGTGGCGGTGCTTCTCATAATTGCTAACGGAGTCGAGCGCAACGGTGCCCAGGATTCCGACAATGGCGCTAAAAACATTGGCTTGCTCGTAGTAAATCTCGATCAACTCGGATGCTTTGCGTTCGACGAATTCAATTGCCTTGCGGATTGCGACGCGGTCGAGTCCCGGCGGCAGGGCCACTCTGGCGTCGAAATCCTCCTTTCTCGCCATCCAGGTTATTCCTTGACGCGGTAGGCCGCCAACTTAGGAATCGCGTTGACCGCCATTTGGAAATAATCTTGATTTGCCTCGACCCCAATCGCCCTTGCCCCGACCGCAAGCGCCGCCGCGATCGTTGCACCGGATCCCATGAAGGGGTCGAGGATCGTACCCTCGCCAAACGGAAGCGCGGCCCTGCACAACTGCCGCATAAAATGCTGCGGCTTGAGCGACGGGTGCGGTGCGATCTCGCGCTCGCCGTTACGTGCCACCCCCGACTCAATGACGTCTCTGAACGGCTCGTCGGCCGAGAGCCTGCGCAGCCCGCCCGTCTTCCACTTCCGCAAATTATCCCGAACACGGCCCTCGCATGGCTTGCGAAACAGCCCCCAGGGCTCCCAACAGGATCGTGGCATCACCGTAATATCTGGGAATTCGTTCTCCGCGTTTTTCGGGCGGTCCCCACCGCGCAAAGTCTGGACAAGCCGTATGATTTCACCCCGCTTCTCGAAACCTGCGGCAATCATCGGCCCGTACACCAGATGAGAGACCAGTGGATTCGTGGCGATGAACGCGTGTGCGCCGGGCACCAAAATTCGGATCAATCCATCGGCTAGCTTCTCGAAGAACTTTCGCAGCCGATCGTGACCTTCGGTTCCGAGAACCGTAAATCGAGGCAACGGCGACCGTTGGCAGCCATCGAATGTGGGCGGGATTCGCCAGACGCCGCCTCTGCCCGACTTGCGCTTTTCAAGCTGCTCGTCGGTGTACTCGAGCAGCCCGTAGGGTGGATCCGTAACCACGGCCTCAATAGAATCTCGCGGCGCACTGGCGATCCACTCGAATGCGTCCGAATTGACGGTCAAATACGGAGCCGGACTTCCACCGTGGAATGAGATCGCAATATCTGACGCCAGCCCATGAAGATCGGCGAAGGGCAACAGTGGTTGTCGCCAGCCGCTCGTTTCACGGACTCGCTGGATCTCCATATGCAGAGCGACATCGATTTTCTTCGCCGGATCGGGCGTGCTCATTGCAAGGCTCCGATAGCCGTCCATTGCGGGGAGGTTCATCGGCCGCCCTCGTCATTCAGCAACGAA
>DATCFX010001108.1:0-5307 GCA_036509275.1 Pirellulales bacterium
ACGGCTATCGGCATTTTCTCGATGCCGAGGCCTACGCTCGCCAGCCGGTCGAGGAACTGGCCCGGCTGTATCGGCTCGTACACCGGCTGGTGGACTATCACGAAAGCCGGCGGCGGCTCGCCGAATTGCTGACCGAGATTGCCCGGCGCGAAGCGGACCTTCAGCGGGAAACCGCCCTGGCCGCCACCGGCGACGCGGAAGCCAAAAAGAAGGCGGCCAAGACGATCAAGCGGTTGCAGTCGGCCCTGAGCCAAAGCCGCGAGGCGCTGGTCGAACTCGAGCGGCGGCTGGCGGCGGTCGAAGCCGATCCGCAACTGTTTCGCTGGACCAAGGAGTACGCCGACATTGAATCCGCCGTGCTGGCCGAGACCGCCAAACTGCACGCCGGCGACCCGGAGAATCTACGGCTGTGGCGCGAGTTTATGCCGCCGTGCCTGGAGGCGATCGAGGCCATTTATCGCCGGCTCGGCGTGGGCTTCGATCACGCGCTGGGCGAGAGTTTTTATCACGATCAACTGGCCGCCGTGGTGGACGACCTCGAGCACCGTGGCCTGGCGCGCAAGAGCGACGGCGCGATGTGTGTGTTTCTCGCAGGCAGCCCCACGCCGATGCTCGTCCGCAAGCAGGACGGCGCGTTTCTGTACGCCACCACCGACCTGGCCACGATCCGCTACCGCATGGACACCTGGCACCCGGATGCCATGCTCTACGTGGTCGATCATCGGCAGGGTTTGCACTTTGAGCAGCTCTTTGCCGCCGCGCGGCTCTGGGGTTACGCCGACGTCGAGTTTCAGCACATCAGCTTCGGCACCGTGCTGGGCGACGATGGCCGGCCCTTCAAGACCCGATCGGGCGACACCGTGGGCCTGGGCGGCCTGCTGGACGAAGCCGTGCGGCGGGCGCACCAGATCGTCAGCGACAACGACGACGCCAAGCCCGACGGGCCGGACCTTTCGGCCGAAACCCGGCAACACGTGGCCGAGAGCGTGGGCATCGCGGCCCTGAAGTATGCCGATCTGTCGCACAACCGCACGAGCGACTACACGTTCAGCTACGACAAGATGCTGGCCATGAACGGCAACACGGCCACGTACATGCAGTATGCCTACGCCCGGGTGCGGAGCATCTTTCGCAAGGGGCAGGTCGATGTGCAGGCGCTGCGTGAATCGGCAGCCTCGATCCGCTTGGGCACGCCCGCCGAACAGGCGCTGGCCCGCCAACTGCTGCGCTTCGCCGAGGCGCTGGGAGCCGCCGCGGCCGACTACCGGCCGAATCAATTAACGAACTACCTGTTCGATCTGGCCAACGCCTACTCGACGTTCTTCGATCAATGTCCGGTGCTCAAAGCCGAAACGCCCGAGCTCCGCAGCAGCCGCTTGCTGCTCTGCGATCTGACCGCCTGCACGCTCAAGCAGGGGCTCGAGCTGCTGGGCATCTCGGTGGTCGAGCAGATGTAGCCGGCCGTGCCGGGAAGCTCGCCGGCCGCCGAAGCTGGGCAGACTATGGAATACGCCTGTGGTTCGGCGGTCTTTGCCGATAATTCGAAAGATTCGGATTAGCCAGGACGTGATGCCGGCCGATAACTAGGGCGCAATCGCGTGCCGATCGAGCCGCTGGGCTTTCGCCGTGGGGGCACGGAGGGACGAACATGAAATTCGTGGTGCGCTGCGCGCTGCTGGCTGCCTGCGCTGTCTTGGGCGTCGTGGCAGCCGCATTCATTGCCGAGCATGTGCCGGCCGCTGCTTCCGGCGATGCCAAGCCGCCGGCACGCCCGGCCGTGCATGCCACAGCCATCCACGCCGGTGTCATGCTCGCCAGCATCCAGCTTCAGCAGCCGGCCGCTCGCCAAGCCGATCCGGGGCGAGCCCTGGCCGAGGCGCCCCTGCCGCCGTGAACCGGTTCGTCGTCATCCATCAAGCCGCGACCGCTGGTCGCGTTCTTCCCGCGACCAGCGGTCGCGGCTTTATGATTCGCGTGTGGATCAGGCGGGCAGTTTGCTGCGGCGGGTGCGGCGTTCGGCGCGGAGTCGGGCGCGGCGACGCGTTTCACTCGGCTTTTCGTAGTATTCCTTGCGGCGCATTTCCTTTTTGATGCCGCTGCGTTCGACCAACTTGCGGAACCGCCTCACGGCTTCCTGAATCGACTCGCGGTCCCGCACGTTCAACTTAACCACAACTCCTCCTTTGCTAACGGTCTTGGAAAAGGGAGCGTACCCGTGTGCCGTGCCCCCCTCCTTCTTTCGGTGGGCCGGAACCGGGTAGTTTACACAAACCGACTCGCCCCTGTCCATCCAGACAGCATCGCCGAAATCCAGGCATCCAGGCGATATAGCCGCAATCCAATTCATTGCTATCGCACGCGCCGGCCCTTTATAATCGCCACTTGGGCATTGTCCGCGTTCGCCTCGGTTTTTCCCGGATGGCTCCGTGTCCGCCTCGATCGCTCGCTTCCTGGCCTCGCTTTCGAATTCGGGCATCGCCAGCCATGACGAAGCAGAGAGCTTCGCTGCCGAAATCCCCCCGGACCAGCGAGGCCAGGACGCCGACGCGTTTGCCCGCGAGTTGGTTCGCCAAGGCAAGCTGACCCGCTACCAGGCGGCAGCCGTCTACCAGGACAAGACCGACGGCCTGCTGCTGGGCAATTACCTGGTGCTCGATAAGTTGGGCGCGGGCGGCATGGGCCAGGTCTTTCGGGCTCGGCATCGCCGCATGGAGCGGGTCGTGGCGCTGAAGGTGCTGCCGAAGAAGGCGCTCTCCGCCCCGGATGCGATCGCCCGCTTTCAGCGCGAGGCCCAGGCGGCGGCCAAACTCACGCATCCGAACATCGTCACCGCCCACGATTTCGACGAGGCCAATGGGCAGCACTTTCTCGTCATGGAATACGTCGAGGGGAGCGATCTGGCCAGCCAGGTGAAGCAGCACGGACCGCTGAGCGTCGCGCAGGCGCTCGACTGCATTCTGCAGGCGGCCCGCGGCTTGGAGCACGCACATGCCGAAGGCGTGGTGCACCGCGACATCAAGCCCTCGAACCTGCTCGTGGACAAAAAGGGCACGCTCAAGATCCTCGACATGGGCCTGGCCCGCATCAGCGATCCGCTGGCCGATCCGGCCGCTGCACCCGGCGCCGATCTGACGCAGTCGGGCAGCATCATGGGCACGATCGACTACATGGCCCCGGAACAGGCGATGGATAGTCGACAGGCCGACGCACGCTCGGATATCTATAGCCTGGGCTGCACGCTGCACTATCTGCTCACCGGCCGGCCGCCCTACGGCGGCGACACCGTGCTCAAGCGATTGACGGCCCATCAGCAGTCGGCGATTCCGCTGCTCTCGTCGACGCGGCCGAACATTCCGCCGGGCCTGGACGAAGTCTTTGCCCGGATGATGGCCAAGCGTCCCGCCGCGCGGTTTCAAACGGCGAAAGAACTCATCGCGGCACTCGAGGCGTTGCGCAACCGGCCGGCGTCTTCGCGGCCCGTCCCCGTCACCGCGCAACCGATCCCCGTGCAACCGAGTACTGCTCAGCCAGTCGTCGCGCAACCGGCGGCCGTTCCGGTGGCGTCTGTTTCCAGCACCAGCGGCATGTCGGGGCTGGAAGGGATCGTCCCGCCGGGAACCGAGCGCGCGTCGCGCAGCGGGCACAAGCTAGGTTCGAAGGCGCCGCTGGTCGCGGCGGCGGTCGTGCTGCTGCTGGCCGCGGCCGGAGCCGGCGCATGGATGGTGTCGGGGAATAAACTCGACGAGACGGTCCAGGGCCAGCCGCCGCCCTCGGCCGAAGTTCAGCCACCGGCTGCAAGTCCTAGTCCGACAGCCATCGCCAAAGCGAAACCGGCAGTGGATCCACCGCAAGAGCCAGAGCAGGCAGCGGCGCCGATGGCAGCGGCCCAGTCGCCGCCGAAGGTCATGCCGCCCGAGATCGAGCCGCCGGCCAATGCCGCTCCCCAAGTGACATTGCCCGTTGCCGCGCCGGTTGTGCCGGCCGTTGTTTCGGCCAAGACGGTCCCCGCGAGACCACCGGTTGCGTCGCCGCCAGTTACTTTAGCGGCGGCCCCGCTGCCGGCCGAGCAGCCCGCGGCAGCCGATGGCAAGCTGCCGATTCCCAGTGTCGAAGGGCAGCGTGAAGCAATCAAGCTGATCAAAGAGCTTTACAAGGACGAGTACGCCCAGGCGAAACAGCCGGAAGCGAAGGCGGCGCTGGCCGAAAAGCTGCTGAACGAGTCGCAACAGACGAAAGACGATGCCACGGCGCTGTACTGCGTGTTGCAAGAGGCCCGAGAACTGGCCGTCGAGGCTGCCAGCCCGGCGCTGGCCGAACGGGCGATCGGCATGCTGGCCGGCCGTTTTGCGGTCGAGCCGTTGAAGGAATTGGCGGCGTCCTTGGACGCCATGACCGACAAGCCGCATCCGGCCGATGCGAACCACAAAATCGCCGAAATGGCACTGGGCCGGATCGAGGAAGCCCTGGCTGCCGACGAGTTCGATACGGCCAAGCAACTCGCGGATACGGCTTTGGCGGCGGGGCGAAGGGCGAAGGACGCCGCTCTGATAAAGCGCGTGGTCGAAGTCGGCAAGACGGTCACCGCGGCGAAGCAGCAATGGGATGGCTGGCACAAGGCGCAGGCCACGCTAGCCCAAACGCCCGACGATCCGGCGGCGAATCTCACTGTGGGCCGCTACCTCGTGCTGGTGCAAGGCGATTGGGAGCAGGGGCTCGCGCACCTGGCCAAAGGCCCCGACGGCCCCTTGAAGGATTTGGCCCTCAAGGGGCTCAAGCCGCCGACAGAACCCGCCGCGCTGGCCGAGTTGGGCGACGCCTGGTTCACCGCGGCAGACAAGGCGAAAGGCAAAGACAAGGCCGACCTGCGCGCCGGCGCGGCGTATTGGTACTCGGCGGCCGAACCCGGGCTGACCGGCCTGGCAAAAACCATCGTCGAAAAGCGGCTCAAGGAATTGGGTGGCAAGGTGGCCGTGGCGCGACCGGGCTCCGCCGGCAAACTGCCTGAAACCATTGAACTGCCTCTGGCGCCGGGCGTCGGCATGAAGTTTCGCCTGATCCCCGTCGGCACGTTTATGATGGGCTGCCATGGCGCACAACGAGGAAAGGAACGCTCGCACCAGGTCAACATTACGCAGCCATTTTATCTCGGCGTCACCGAGGTCAATCAAGCCCAGTGGCTGACAGTGATGGGGAGCAACCCGAGTGCGTACGAGGGCAACTTGGAGCGCCCGATCGAGCGCGTGTCGTGGAACGATTGCCAGCAATTCTTGGAGCGGCTGAATCAAACCCCAGCCGCCCGCAGCACTC
>DATCFX010001109.1:0-4461 GCA_036509275.1 Pirellulales bacterium
CCAGCCGAACCGTGCCCGAGGCGCAATACTTGTCGCGCTGGATCGCCATGCACGCACCGGATGGCGTGGTTGAACTGGTGGCAGGGCCTTCCACCGGAGCGGCGAAGACGGCCGCCCCATCGCTGATCGACGCGCTTAGTCAACCGCCGCGGGCAACGACCCGCGTTGCGGTTACCTGGACCGTGAAAGCGGGAGATGAGCAGCCGTTTTCTCAACTGGCCGAGCCGCTCAAGACTGCGGCGGCCGAGCCGCACCAGCCGTCCGACCGTTGGTTGGAACTCGGCCGCCTTGCCGACCGCTCGCCGCGGGAAGTTGCTCAACAGTTGGCACGGGTTTATGGCCAAACCCTGTCCAATGTCCAGTATATTCCGGCGCTGGCGCTCGTCGGTCGGCTGCGGCTGGGCGCGGCCACGGACGACCCGACACAGCGGGCGGACGTCGAGCGGATCGTGGCACCCTATCTCACTGGTCAGCGGCCGGCGCTGGGGTCCAAGTTCAGCGGCAGCGAGCTGGCCGGGCATCTCATCTTTAGCGAACTGTACGATCCGGCCCACAAGACCGAGGCGCAAAACCTGGCCTGCGTCCGGCTGGTGCGAGCGGTGGCTGATCTGGGTTTTGACGCCGCGGGCCAGCCGCGCCAGGCCATGCCCAGTCACAGCGAAATGAGCGACGCGGTCTTCATGGGCTGCCCGATCCTGGCCGCCGCCGGCCGCCTGACGGGCGAGGCCAAATATTACCAAATGTGCTTGCGCCATCTGCGATTCATGCGGCGGCTGACGCTGCGCACCGACGGACTCTATCGACACTCGCCGCTGTGCGAAGCCGCTTGGGGTCGCGGCAACGGATTTCCGGCGTTGGGCCTGGCGTGGACACTCTCCCTGTGGCCGGCAACCGAGCCGGGGCGCGACGAGGTGCTGGGCGCGTTTCGCGATCATGTCGCGGCCTTGCTACCGCTGCAGGATCGCACCGGCTGTTGGCACCAGGTGATCGATCATCCGGAAAGCTACCGCGAGTTCAGTTGCACCTGCATGATTACCTGGTCGCTGGCCCGCGGCGTGCGGCTGGGATTGTTGCCGCGCGAGCGATTCGATCCTGCCATTGGGCGGGGCTGGCAGGCGATCAAGCTGCGGACCCAACCAGACGGCGTGCTGGTCGACGAGTGCGTGGGCACCGGCAAGCAGTCAAGCTTGCGCGATTATTTCGATCGTCCGGCCACCTGGGGACGCGACGATCGCGGCGGGGCGATGGCCCTGCTGCTGGCCACCGAGATGCTCGCCTACGAACGCGCGGGCAAATGACTCTGCGGGCTGCCGAGTTGGCGGCAGTTACTGACCCCGACGCCCGCACAAATTCCCCGCCCGGCGCGACCGTCAAAATTCTGGATCGTCGGTGGGCGACTTGATACGATGGTTGGCAATCCGCAGGACGCGGGCTCCCAGGGGTCGTGGCAGGTCAAGTCACAGCCGAGGCATCGAAGATTCGGCCTCGGCCTTGATCGCCTGTCCGCGGTTTCGTCAGATCGCTCGCCAATGTGGAAAGGATCGTATGTCGCACGATTGGTTTGGCTGGGGCCGTTTGCCGCGTCGCACAAATCGAAAAAACAAGTCCCGGCCGGCCCAGCGCCGAATCCTGACGATCGAATCGCTCGAAGCGCGCGACTACTTGTCGGTAGCGCCGCTGGAAGTCGCCACGCCCGACTATGTGGCCTTTCGCCCGGCCAACGGCGCGACGCCGCAGGATACCAGCGGTCCGACGGGCATGACCCCGGCCGAGATTCAGGCGGCCTACGGCATCAGCGGCGTCAGCGGCAACGGGGCCGGCACCACGATCGCCATCGTCGATGCTTACAACGATCCGACGATCACCAACGACCTGCACCAATTTGACTCCGCCTTCGGGCTTTCGAACCCGACGCTCACGATCGAAAACCAGACCGGCGGCACGTCGCTGCCGGCGGCCAATCAGAGTTGGTCCACCGAGATTGCGCTCGATGTGGAATGGTCGCACGCGGTCGCGCCGGGGGCCAACATCCTGTTGATCGAGGCCAATAGCAGTTCAATGTCCGACCTGATGGCCGCTGTCAACACGGCCCGCAACGCTCCCAGCGTCGTGGCCGTATCGATGAGTTGGGGCGGCAGCGAATTCGGGGGCGAAACCAGCTACGACAGCGACTTCACGACGCCGACCGGTCATATCGGGGTTTCGTTCTTCGTGGCCTCGGGCGATGACGGCGCTCCGGCGAGTTATCCGGCCACGAGCCCCAACGTGGTTTCGGTCGGCGGCACGACCCTCTCTTTGAGCGGCAGCGAATCGGCCTGGAGCGGCAGCGGCGGCGGCCTCGGCGCCGACGAAGCCCAGCCCGCTTATCAAAAGGGCGTGGTCACCCAGAGCACCACGGCCCGCGCCAACCCGGACGTGGCCTTCGATGCCGATCCGAACACGGGCTTCCCGGTCTACAATTCGTACGCCAACGGCACAACCGATCCTTGGGGCCAATGGGGCGGCACCAGCGATGCCGCGCCCCAATGGGCCGCGCTGGTGTCGATCGCCGATCAGCAGCGCGAGGCCGCCGGGCTCGGTTCTCTCAACGGTGCCACGCAACTGTTGCCGGCGCTCTACCAATTGCCGGCCAGCGACTTCCACGACATTACCAGCGGCACGACCACCGGATCGCCGCACTATTCGGCTGGTCCCGGTTACGATCTCGCCACCGGCCGCGGCACGCCGGTTGCCAACCTATTGATCGCCGGACTGACCACCTGGACCGGCGGCAGCCAGACGACGACGCCCCCGGCGGCACCGGGGAATTTTTCCGCCCAGGCGACTTCCAGCAGCCAGGTAGCCGTATCCTGGTCGTTGTCGGCCGGAGCCACGAGTTACAGCGTGTATTCCGAAGTCAGCGGCGGCCAGCCGGTTTTGGACGGCAGCTACAGCGCGAGTACCACATCGGCCACGGTGAGCAATCTCACACCCGGCGGCACCTACGCCTTCCAGGTCGTGGCGGCCAACTCGGCCGGTTCGGCGTCCACGGCGTGGCAGACGGTCAAGCTGCCCGCCGCCACGTTGGCCGCGCCAGGCGACTTTTCCGTGCGGGCCACCTCGAGTAGCCAGGCCACGCTCTCTTGGACCTTGTCCAGCGGAGCCACCGGCTACAGCGTGTATACCCAGAGCGGCGGGCAGTCGGTGCTCGTGGCCAGCTACGGGGCCAATGCCACGTCGGCGACCGTAAACAATCTCACGCCCGGCAGCAGCGATTCGTTCCAGGTCGTCGCGACCAACGGCACTGCTTCGGCGGCCACGGCCTGGCAAACCGTCACGCTGCCCGGCAGCAGCAACAGCGGCACGCTAAGCGCTCCGCAGAATTTCACGGTAACGGCTAGCTCGAGCAGCGTGGCTCGATTGTCGTGGGACGCCGTGGCGGCCGCCACCGGCTACGCCATTTATTGGTTCAACGGCAGAACGGCCGTGGATCTCGGCCAGGTCAATGCCCATACCACGTCGGTGTCCGTGAGCAACCTTGCCCCCGGCTCGACCGACAAGTTTTACATCACCGCTTTCGATGCGCGCAGTTCGGCTTCGACCGGCTGGGTCTCGGTGGTCATGCCCAAGGCCGCCGTGCTGAGTGCCCCGCAAAACGTGGCTGCCAAGGCACTCTCGAGCACGATAGGGCAACTTTCCTGGAGCGCGTCGACCGGGGCTCTGGGCTATCTGATTTATTGGCAGGACGGAAACCAACTGGTCGACCTGGGCAGCGTGGGCGCCAATACGACCTCCGTCACCATCCAGGGTCTGGCGGCCGGATCGACCGATAGCTTCGTGATCGTGGCTTTCAACGCCACGAGCCAGGCGAAGTCCGCATCCGTCAGCCTGACAACGCCGACTTCGACAACTGCCAGCCAGGCGCTGCAAGCCAGCCGGCTGGCCGACATGGCGTTTACCTTTTACGCCGCCGATCGCCGCTGGGGCACGAATTAAGAGGCCCTGCTCACGACGGCCGAATAGGCCCCAGCGCCCACCGCGGCGCGGGCGCTTGTCACCGGCTGCCACTGGGACTGAATTACCAATTCGAGGACTCCAGATGATCGATCGCACGCTTCTGCTGGGTTCGTTCATCGCGAGTCTGTTTCTCGTGGAATCGGCCCAGGCGTGGAATGCGGCCGGGCACGAAGTCTCCGGCGCGATCGCCCATGCCGTGCTGAAAGCGTCCAGCCCGGAGGTCGTCGATCGGGTTGTCGAGCTGCTCCGGCAACATCCCGAGTACGAGCGGCGCTGGGCGCGGGCGCTCAGCGAGACGGCCGCCGAGGACCAAAGCGTCTATCTATTCATGCTGGCCGCCCGCTGGGCTGACGACGTCCGCGAGGAAGAGGCTTTTACGCAGCCGAAATGGCACTTTATCGACTTGCCGTTCGAGCCGCCTGGTCAACCCGACTGGGTACAAGCCCTGGAGCCGGCCCCCGACAA
>DATCFX010001110.1:0-4730 GCA_036509275.1 Pirellulales bacterium
TGACCGCCGGCGGCCAGCCGCCGTTCGAGGTCGTGCGCCAGCGCCAGGTCGAGGTTGTCTCCGCCGAGGATCAGGTGCTCGCCCACGGCCACGCGCTGAAACTGCACCTTGTCGCCGGCCGCCTGAGTAGCGCGAATCAGCGTAAAGTCGGAGGTGCCGCCGCCAATGTCGCAGACCAGGATTTTCTGGCCAGGCGAGATGGATTGCTCCCAGCGATCGCCCTGCGCGTGGATCCAGGCGTAAAACGCCGCCTGCGGCTCTTCGACGAGCACCACGCGCGGCAGGCCCGCGGCGGCAGCCGCCTTGATCGTCAGCTCGCGGGCCACTTCATCGAACGAGGCCGGCAGCGTGAGCACCACGTCCTGCGCCTCGAGCGGTTCGGCCGGATAACGCTGGTTCCAGGCCGCCCGCAGATGGGCCAGGTAGCGGGCGCTGGCCTCGACGGGCGACATCCGCCGCACGTCGGCCGCTCCGTGCCAGGGCAGCAACTCGGCCAGCCGGTCGACGCCCGGGTGGCAGAGCCAACTCTTGGCCGAAGTGATTAGCCGCCCCGGCACGCGCGCCCCGTGCTCGCGGGCAAACAGGCCCACCGCGGCGTCGGGATCGTCTTTGCCGCTCCAGGGCAGCCGCAGCGCGCCGGTAGCAAACTCGCCCGAGGCAGACTGATAATGAAACGACGGCAGCGTTTGCCGGGCTTCCACCACGCCGGCCGCCACCAACTGCGGCACGGCGAAATCGTGTAAGCGCCAATCGTCGGCGCTGGTGTCGACGTAGGCCAAGGCCGAATTCGTGGTCCCCAGGTCGATGCCGACCACGTAGCGACTGGCGGGCCTGTCTGCGGCAAGACTCATGGGCCTGTCTGCGGCAAGACTCACGCGCGCTGCGCCTCGGCGTCTTCACGCACGCTGAATTCGAGCTTCCACCGATGGGCCGAAACCGTACTCACGCACCATAATTCGAACACGCCGAGCTCCGTGATCGTCGAGTGAAAACGGACCGGCACGTACTGGTCTTGCAGCTCCTCGGCCGGCGGCAGGCTGGCTTCGAGCGAGTCGGTCTCGACGATTTCGTCCTCGCTCCAGGTTGCGATCCATTGCCCCGGCACGTCGTGCTTGCGCACCAGCGAACTGAAAAACCGAAAGGCGACCGGCTCGCCCACGACCAGTCCGATCTCGTCGCCGGGCACGTCGGTCTCGGTTCCCTCTTCCATGCCAAAGGGCACGACGCACAACGCCCGCAATGGGCGCTGAGCCCCCGGGATGGCCAGCCCGGCCGTTTCGATGCCGACATAATAGCTGCGGGCCGTGCCGCAGCGGATGCGGACTCCCTTGCCATGCTTGGCCGCAGCGTAATACGCCGCGCCGCGGGCCACGGCCAGATCGAGATCGTGATTTCCCGCCAGCGGCCGCGGCGCCAACTTGCCGGGAAACCAGCCGCCGAGCACTTCGAACAGCCGCTCGCGCAGCAGGTCGGCTTTGAACACGCCGCCATTGAGCAGCACGTGCGTGGGCCGTGCCGGCCCCGAATCGGCATCGCCTTGCGCGGCCAGAAACGCCGCCAGGTGCCGCGTGACGGCTGCGTCGGTCTCGAAGGGCAGCCCGATCTCGCGAAAGCCGCTGGCGCGATTCTTCGCCGGCTTGTCGGTGATGGTGCAGGCCGGAAAAAAACCATCGGCCAAGAGCGCGGACGCCGTCTTGCGATCCAGATCGGCCGACACCGTGCCGCCGATGAGCTTGCTGCCACGGCCCAGCACGGCGACCGGATGTTTTTTCGGCCCGTCGGCGGCGAGCAGGGATTCTTTGGCAGCCCGGCAACTATGCCACAGCGAGACCGACTGCCAGGGATCGAGCTGCACGCCTTTGCCGCCGAAGACGCCGGCCATTGCGTGGGCCAGCGCCAGGTCCATGTTGTCGCCGCCCACGAGAATATGATTGCCGACGGCCACGCGCCGCAGCATCAACTCGCCGTGTTCTTCGGTGACGCCGATCAAGGTGAAGTCGCTCGTGCCGCCGCCGACGTCGCACACCAGCAGCGTATCTCCCACCTTCAGCTCGCGCCGCCACGCGTCGCCCGAATCGGCTAGCCAGGCATACACGGCTGCCTGCGGCTCCTCGAGCAGCACCACCGATTCGGCAAGTCCCGCCGCGATGGCCGCCTCGCGCGTCAGCTCGCGGGCACTGGCATCGAACGAGGCCGGTACGGTCAGCACGACGTGCTGCTCGCCAAGCGGCGCATCGGGAAACGCCGCTTTCCAAGCCTCGGCCAAGTGCTGCAAATAGCGGCGCGAAGCTTCGACCGGCGAGACCTTGGCCACTTCCGCCGGCGCGTTGAATGGCAGGATCGGCTGCCGCCGGTCCACGCGGCTATGAGCCAGCCAACTCTTGGCGGCCGCCACGGTGCGGGTCGGCACTTCGGCCGCTTGCCGCCGCGCCAGCTCGCCCACCGCGTCGGCGCACTTCTTCTGCCAAGGCAAAGCCAGCGTGCCGCCGGCCCGGTCCTGCTCGGTGCCCAAGTACAGGAACGACGGCAGCACGTCGCGGGCTTCGACCGTGGATGCGGCCACGAGTTGCGGAATCGGTAGGATCTCGACGCGTGCCCCTTCCGCGTCCAGCGGCACGTAGGCCAGCACGCTATTGGTCGTGCCCAGGTCGATTCCGATTGCATACCGCGCGGTCATGGTCCACTTTCTTCAGCGGCAATTCCCACGGACCGCGGTCCGTGGGCTTGCAGTTTAAATCTCAGTCGTCAGAGTTCCACTTCCGCCGGCGCCACAACCTTTGCCGCCTGCTCGCCGCCGGTCCAGGCGGGCAACTCGCAGCGCGTGGCCAGCCAGCCGTGATGACACAGTTTGCCCTCAAACGGCGGCGCGCCCGTGACGTTGCCCACGAGTTTGAAGCGTGCCGCATCAGGCCCGGCCGGCACGCTCACCGGCGAGCCTTCGGCGGCCTCGACCACAGGCTGCAAGGCGAACATCCGCTCGAGCACTGCCTGGCATTGCCGGTGTACGTCGCGGACCGCGGCGCCGATTTGCGCGTCGCTATAAGCGGCGATCGGCTCTTGCAGAAAATCCACCAGTCGCCCCTCGCGTTGTAACGCGGCCAACAGGCTCACGGCTTCGCTGCGAACCGGCTTGGCAGGAGCTGCTTTGGACGGCGTCGGCGGTTTTTCCGCCACTGCCGACGGCTTGTCGAGCAAACGCTCGCCATCCAGCATACGGGCCACATGAGCGGCCAGCTCGGCATCCATCAGCACGCGAAAACAACTGCGTAGCGCGGTTCCCAGCCTGCTCATGCCGTTTCGATCCCTGACTGAACCATGACACCCGCACCGCCGAACGAACAGCGCCGCGAAAGCCGGTAGTTTAGCAGGTAAGGGCCAGCGCCCGGCAGGGGGGCCGCGGCAGCGCGTAGCCCCTTAGCCCCCGGCGACTCGCCGGGGGCTAATTGCGCTAACATGCGTGGCCGCATCCCCCGCCAAACGTCAGCCGATCATTTCGCTCACGAGCTTGCCGTCGGCGACCAGTGGCAAGGGCCGGCCGAGGCGGTCGTGCAGTATGGTCTCGGGCGGGACGCCGAGCAGGTGATACGCGGTCGAGAGAATGTCCTTGGGCGAAACGGGCCGCTCGACCACGTCGGCCGCGTGACGATCCGAGCGGCCGATGACCTGCCCCCCGCACACGCCGCCGCCGGCAAACAGGCCGCTGTACGCTCGCGACCAGTGGCCGCGTCCGCCGCCGCGGACATTCTCCAAGCGCGGCGTGCGGCCATGCTCGCTGATGCAGGCCACCAGGGTCGAGTCCAGCAGGCCGCGCGCTTCGAGATCAGTAATGAGCGTCGAGAGGGCCCGGTCGAGTCCTGGCAGCAACTCATCCTTCAATCGCGGGTAATGATCGAAGTGCGTGTCCCAGGCGCTGTTGGCCGTGCCGTATTCGTCCCAGAAAACGGTCACGAGTTGCGAACCGGCCTCGACCAACCGCCGCGCGGCCAGCGTCGCCTGGCCGAACAGCGTCATGCCGTAGCGCTCGCGCAGGCCCTGCTCCTCGCGACGCAGATCGAGTGCCGAGCGCATGGCGGGCGACGCCATCAGCGAAAAGGCCATCTGCTGAAAACGGGTGTGCGTCTCGACGCCCGGCGTGCGGCCCAGGTCGCGCCGCTGATCGTCGAACTGCGCCAGCAGCGACCGCCGCTGATTCAATCGATCGAGCGTGATCTCGGGCGGAAGCTGGGCGGCCGGCGAGAGCACGAACCGGCTGTCGGCCGTGATGCCCAGGTACGGGTCCGCCACGTCGTTGTCGATATTGCCGCGCCACCGCGCGACCGACCGCGTGGGCCGGCCCTCGAACTCCGTCCAGACCGGGTCGTATTTGCTGCCCAGGAAGCCGCCATAGGGTCCGCCGCGAGCAAACTCCTTGGCCCGGCTGCTGAATTGAAACGGCATGCCGATCGAGCGCGGCACCGGCGGCTGCGGCGCGTGGCGGCCTTCGGCCAGAAAATCGAGCACCGAGCCGATGTATGGCCAATGCCGCCGATCGGCCGGGTTCAACTCCATCGGCACGTCCACCTGCGGCACGCCGGTGAGCGTGTAGGCGGCCGAATGGATGTTGAAGGGATGCGTCATCGAGCGGATGACGGTCGCCCGATCCAGCACTCGGGCCAGGTGCGGCAAATGCTCGCAAATCCGCAGCCCGGGCACGGCCGTGTCGATGGTCCCAAAATCGCCGCGAATTTCGG
>DATCFX010001111.1:0-1171 GCA_036509275.1 Pirellulales bacterium
CGGGGGTGAGGGGTTGGATCGCGAAACGAGCCGCCTCTGCCGAACGATTGTCCCGGGGTTATCAGGCCGAATTGTCGTAGACGCTAAAAGAAATAGTGAGTCGAACGCACCGCACCCCCTCATCGCCAACCGCTCTCCCACAAGGGAAGAGGGAAGAAAGTAGACACATGGCCGGCCGCTATACGGGTCCGCTGGAGCAAGTGAACGAAACGTGCTGGCGGATTCCGCGCACGTATAAGCCTGGCATGCGCGTGGATGGATTGATCTACGCCAGCCGCGAGCTGATCGATTTGATCCGCGCGGACCAGGCGCCCGAGCAAGTGGCCAATGTCGCCTTTCTGCCGGGCATTCAACTCGCCAGCCTGGCCATGCCCGACATCCATTGGGGCTACGGATTCTGCATCGGCGGCGTGTGCGCCACCGATCCGGCCGAGGGGGGCGTAATCTCGCCGGGCGGCGTGGGCTACGACATCAATTGCGGCGTGCGGCTGATGCGCTCGAACCTGTCTTTCGACGACGTGCAGCCGCGGTTGACGAACCTGATCGAGGAACTGTTCCGGCAAGTGCCCACGGGCGTAGGCCGCTCGGGCAAGTACAGCTTCGACCGCAAGCCGCTACGGCGACTATTGGCCGAAGGGCCAAGCTGCCTGCTGGAGCGGGGGCTGGCCGTGCCCAGCGATATCGAATACACCGAAGCCCATGGCCGGCTCGAGGGCGCAGACCCCGATCAGGTGAGCGATCGGGCCTTGGCCCGCGGCGCCGATCAGTGCGGCACGCTGGGCTCGGGCAATCATTTTTTGGAAGTGCAGGTCGTCGATGAGGTCTTTGACGACACGGCTGCGGCCGCGATGGGATTGGCCGCTGGCATGGTCTGCGTGATGATCCACTCCGGTTCGCGCGGGCTCGGTTACCAGGTGTGCGACGACGCGCTGCACGCGCTGCGTCGCGCACCCGAGAAATACGGCATCACGTTGCCCGACCGGCAGTTGGCCTGCGCCCCGATCGACAGTCCCGAAGGCCAGAACTACTTGGGGTCGATGCGCGCCGCCGCCAACTATGCCTGGTGCAATCGGCAATTGCTGTTGTGGCAAGCCCGTGAAGTGTTCGAAACGGTCTTTGGCCAACCGTGGCAGCAAATGCAGATGAACCTGGTGTACGACGTGGCCCACAA
>DATCFX010001112.1:0-1754 GCA_036509275.1 Pirellulales bacterium
GGGCAATAGTCGCACGCCAGCCGGCAGCCGCGGCTGGCTTGAACCAGCGCCGTGGGAAAGCGCCAAAAATCATGCCGCAACCGGAAGCGGCTGGGCCGAAAAGGCGACCAATCCGGCAGCGGCAACGCGTCGAGATCCTCCACCGTGCCCACGTCGACCGCATCATCATCGCTGGAGAGTACCTCGTCCAGCTTCCAAAATAACTGCTCCGCTTCGCCGCGCACCAGCGTCAGACCGCGGCCAGCAAACGCCTCGGGCAGATGCCGGGCCAAGGCGCCGACTACCAGTATGCGCGGCCGAGGCTGCTGGGCCAGGGCCGCAGCCATCGCCGTGCGCTCCAGGTCGAGCGTCATCAGCGCGGGGTTGAAGACGTACAAGTCCGCGCCCGAGGGCACTCGATCTTCGCAATACTCGATCCGGTGGCCCAAATGGCGAAAGATGGCGGCCAGGTGGGCGTACAACAAGCTCACCGGCCGCTGCTCGCGACCGATGAAATGCCGAATGATGCCGCCCGCGACGCCGCGCGCAGCCGTATAACGGCCGACGCCGAAACCGCCGGCAAAATCCTTGGTCACTCCTCGCCGCCCGGTATCCCACAGCACAACATGCACGCGGTCGCTCTCCTCGTATCATGCGCTGGCGGGAAGGCCCAACGACGGTTGCTGCGAGGACGCGAGTCGTCGTCGCGTGCCATGCTCGACCGACAAGACCGCGCCCGCGCCGTCGACCAGGTAGCTGACTTGCCGCCAGCGCACGCGACGGCCAAAGGCCGCTGCCAACATCGCCGAGAGCGTAATCACCGCGGTCAGCGGTCCGGCAAACGTGTCGAACCAACCCGCGACGGCCAGCCTGCGGCGTTGCTCGGGAAAGTAGCGCCGCGCCAGGGCCGCCCGCAAGCGGCCGCGGGCCACGTTCAGGCCATATACCAGGCCGAGCGGCCCAAGCAGGACCCACGACCATTGGCCGCTGCGGCAGTACGCGAGCAGGGCCGCGGCCGCCGGCGCCCAGAAGCCGCACACGCCGACGAGCATGCACGCGAGCATAGCCAGCGACCAGCGCGGCGCGTAGCGCCAGAGCATGAAATGCTGGCGGTAGAGGAATTCGAACATGCTGGCACAATCGCCGTCCCACGCCGATGCGAGCATGCAGGTCGGCTCGAACTTGATTCGCAGCCCGGCCCGATGGATGGCGCGGCTGGCTGCCACGTCGTCGCTGAGCACGCCACACCAGGCCGCACGGATCTCGAGGCTCTCGAACCGCTCGCGGCGCATCGCCCAGCAGCCGCCCCACAGCAAATGGTGGCCGCCGGAAGTGAACAGCGTGGCGATCGCGCTGTTGAGGCTGGCGAGCACCAGGCCGGCCGGGGAGTGCCGCTGGGGCAGCAGCCAGCGGTAACCGGTCACGGCTCCCGTGTCGGCACGGGTCACCAGCCGCTCGATCATCCGCCGCAGCCAGGTGGCCGACGTCCGGACGTCGGAGTCGGCAAAGGCCAGGAATTGCACGTCGGGCGATAGCCGCTCGGTGGCCCGCAGCAGGTTGTGTACTTTTTGTCCGCAGGTGCGGGCACGCCCGGCAACCAGCAGCCGCGCGGCGACGTGCGGATGCTCGTCAATCAGCGATCGCACGACGCCGCAGGCCGGATCCTCTCGCGATTCGACGATGAACACGAGGCGATAGTTGGCATAATCCTGCTCGAAGAGCGGCCGCAGGTTGTCGGCCAGGCCCGGGTCGAGCCCCTTGCACGGCACGAACAC
>DATCFX010001113.1:0-3874 GCA_036509275.1 Pirellulales bacterium
CCAGCGCACACTTTGTGCTCGAGCGTTGGCGGCTGGCCGAGCCGCAGACAGCCGGCGGCGACAATTTATGCCGCGTGGTGGCCTTGCTGTCCGGCACCGTCGAGATAGCCGGCGAGGGCTTTTGCGAATCCTGGCCCCCAGGCACCACGGCTATCTTACCGGCATGTTCGGCCTACACCCTATCGCCGCTAAAAAGCCCCGCCGTGGTGTTAATCGGCCATTTACCCTAAGTCGCCAGCCCTGCATCACTTTTCACTTTTCACTTTTCACTTTTCACTCTGCACTCTGCACTCTGCACTCTGCACTCTGCACTTTGCACTTTGCACTTTGCATTCCTCGTTCCTCATTCGCCCCTCAAGTGTCCGGCCGGCCGCAGTCGATGCTATCAGCGGCGCCAAGGCGGGCCAGAAAATGGGCAAGTCCGGACGACGAGCTCGGTTCGCCACTATGGGCCACGGAAGCGGCCAGCGATTCGCCTTCTAGCGCGTGGCGATTCTCTCTATACTTCGCCCCGATTCCGCGGTCGCACCGGCCGAGGAGTCTGCCATGTCGAGGCGATGGGCAAAGCTGCTGCTGACGATCGGGTTCGCGGCTGCCGCCGGCTGCCAGGGAACGCAATTTCCCACGTTTGGCCGGGGAGAAGGCTCCTCGCGGTTCCAGCGGTATCGGGCCCAGCAGTTCGACCCGTATCCTGAAGTCGATATCAGCAACAACAGCAACGGCGTCGACGGCGTCCGGCCGCGCGATTTTGTCAACCCGCCGGCCGAGCCGACTCGCGGCCGGTGGTGGCAGTTCGGTCAGCAACGCTATAGCCCCGACGCGGGGCAATAACCGATGGGACTTTAGCGATGTCGCACAAGCGGCGCGTGATCATCATGATGCTGCTGTCGATGCCGTGCGGCTGTGGGCGCATCGCCCCGCCTTACTTCTTCCATCCCGGCACCGAAGGCTATCAGCAGGCCCGGGCCGAGCGCTTCGATCCCTACGCGGAAGAACAACTCGGGCCGAGCAACATCAACGTCGACGGCATCCGCCCGCGCGGCTTCGACAAGCCGGCGTCTGAAGTCAAGCGGTTGCAAACCAACGCCGACGCCGCGAGGAACGACATCGACGCCGCCGAGCCGATTCCCTGATCCGGTTTGGGCACCGACCGCTGTCGCGATGCTCTCCCCGCGTGATATAATCGGGGTTATGGAGAGTCATTACATCCACTTGACGCCCGAGCAAGCGGACATGCTCCACAAGGAGCATGAGCCCCGCATTCTCGATCCGAGCACCCAGAAGATCTATGTCGCGGTCGCCGCCGATGTTTACGAACGCATCAAGGAATTCTTAGCGGACGCCGACGAACAGGCTTCGTGGCAGATCCTCGCCGACCGCGGGCGGGCAGCGTTCTTGCGCGCGAATCGCCCGGCAACATGATCCGTCAGGGAGAGATTTACTGGGCCGATTCGGGCTTCGGCCGCCATCCGGTGATCATTGTTTCGCGCGAGGAACTGAACCGCGGGAATTCAGTCCTGGCAGTGCTCGTAACATCGAAGCGTTTTGAGACGCGCTCCCGGCTCGCGAATTGTGTCGCCTTTAGCTCCGGCGAGTTCGCCTTCACAGAGAACTGCGTAGCGCAAGGCGACAGTCTCTCGCGCATCCTGGCCAACGACTTGGATCTGAGCTTAGGGGCCGTCGCGACGCTGGATGCCGCGAGGATGAGGGCCGTCATTCGCGCGATTGGCTACACGATTGACTCGGATTGCGAACCGGCTTGATGACGCGCGGCCCAACGGATTAAGCTTCCTGGTATTTTCGGCCCCTGGGTAAATGGGGCGACAGGCGGTATGATGGGTGGGCTCTTATTATCCCACCCACTTCGGCGTCTGCCGCTATGCCTACAGAATCTCGACCGCGGCCGCCACGCCGTCGCCGCAAACCGGGAAAACCGGGGGATGCACCGACCGGCTCGCCCGCCAAACTGCCGGCGGAAGAACGCTTGCAAAAAGTCATGGCAGCCGCCGGCATCGGCAGCCGCCGGCATTGCGAAGAGTTGATCCTGGCCGGCCGCGTCGAGGTGGATCGCAAAACGGTCACCGAGCTGGGCACCAAGGTCGACATCGCTCAGCACGAAATCCGCGTCGACGGTGTCGTGCTCGGCCGCTCACGCAAGCTGTACTACCTGGTCAACAAGCCGATGGGCGCGGTCTCGACGAACTTCGATCCCTCGGGCCGTCCCCGCGTAATCGACCTGGTGCCGCAGACCAAGGAGCGGCTGTTCACGGTCGGCCGGCTCGACCTTTCGAGCGAGGGGCTGATCCTCGTGACCAACGATGGCGAATTGGCCAACCGCCTGGCCCATCCGCGCTACGGCGTCGAGAAGACCTACCAGGTGCTCGTGGCCGGCATGCCCGAGCCGGAGGCGTTCGAACAGTTGCGGCAGGGCATCCATCTGGCCGAAGGGCCGGCCCGCGCCGTGAGCGTGCGGGTCAAATCGCGGCACAAAAAGAGCACGGTCCTGGAGATCGTGCTCAACGAAGGCCGCAATCGCGAAATCCGCCGGCTGCTGGCCAAGGTGGGGCACAAGGTGCTGCGTTTGAAGCGCATCGCCCTGGGGCCCGTGCGGCTCAAAGATCTCGAGCCGGGCGATTGCCGCCGACTCAGCGGCGAAGAGTTGCGCAGCTTGCGCTTCGCTACGCGCCATCGCGGGGCACCGGGCGCGCACGGCGATGCTGCTGATTTGTCCGCTGCCGATCAATCTGCCGCCGCCGGCGAGCCGCGCGTTTCGTCCAAACCGAAGAAGGCCGAATCGCCGCGCCGCAAGCCGGCGGTTGGCCGTGCGCCGAAACGGGCTGGCGGGCGCAGCGGCGGCGGACCGAAACGCGTGGGTTCCCGCTCCGGACGTTCGGGCCGATGAGCGCGCACGCCGCGTGTTATGCCGATGGGGCCTGGCAGGGCGTCGTGGCCGTCGAAGAAAACGTGTGCCTGGCCCGCGATACGTTTCGCGTGCGGTTCCGCTGCCCCGAGATTGCCCGGCGAATCGTGCCCGGCCAATTCATTATGTTGCGGCTGGCCGGTTCGAGCGATCCGCTGCTGGCCCGGCCGCTGGCCTTGTACGACGTGGTGTCCGACGCCAGCGGCCAGGCCGACGGCCTGGATATTGTGTACTTGGTGGTGGGCAAGCTCACCGGACGGCTGGCGCGTGTGGTGCCGGGCGACCGGCTCGAAGTTTGGGGTCCGCTGGGCAATGGGTTTGCCCCCACAGCGGCCGAACATTTGCTGATGGTGGCCGGCGGTATTGGCCAGACGCCATTTCTGGCCCTGGCACGCGAATACGCCGGCCAGGCCAAGTTCGGCGATCCGGTGCGCAGCGTGCCGCGTGCCGGCCGCATCACGCTGTGCTACGGCACGCGCTCGGCCGCCTATCTGGCCGGCGTCGACGACTTTCTCCACTTGGGCGTCGACGTGCGCATCAGCACCGACGACGGCTCCGCCGGCCGCCATGGGCTAGTGACGGAACTGCTCGGCGAAGTGCTCGAAGAATCCACGGCCGGCTGCCGCGTTGTCTGCTGCGGTCCGGAGCCGATGATGCACGCAGTGGCCGACTTGACGGCCCGATTCGATGTGCCTTGCCAGGTCTCGCTCGAGACGCCGATGGCCTGCGGCATCGGCATCTGCTTCAGTTGCGTGACGCGCGTCCGCGACGACGCCGGCGGCTGGGACTATCGCCGCACCTGCGTGGAAGGTCCGATCTTCGACGCCCGGCTGATTGAGTTCGGCCGCTAGCGCCGCTGGCACCTTCTCGCCGTGAACTGGAGCGTCTCAGCCCCGGGCAGTGATGGCATTGCGGTTCCCTGCCGGACGGAACAAAAGACTGCTCCGGCCGCAA
>DATCFX010001114.1:0-2509 GCA_036509275.1 Pirellulales bacterium
TGCTCGGACTCGGCCAACCGCCGCCGCTCGAGCCGGGCCTGGGCCTCGGTCCGCTCGCGGTCGGCCTGCAAATCGGCCCGCAAACGCTGAAGTTCGTTTTGTCCATGTTCCAGCCAGGCTTCAGCCTCCTGGATTCGCTGCTCGCGGCGGCCCACGGCCGAGGCGAGCTGTTCGAGATCCTGCCGGCGGGCCTCCTCATCGGCCGAGGGGAGCGCCGCGCGCTGGTGCAGGTCCTCCCAACGCGCTTCCACTTCGGCGGCCCGCAACTCGATGGCCCGCTGCCGCTCGTCCAGCCCGGCCAAGGCCTCTCGCTGGGCCGCCAGGCTGTCGGCTACGGCTTGCAAGGCGGCCGATTTCTCCATCCATTCCAATTCCAACGCAACACGCCGGCTTCGCCACTCGTCATCGGCCCGCTGGCGAGCCGCCTCCACCGCTTGCTCCAACTCGGCCCGCTCGGCTGCCAACTGCTGCTCGGCCTCTTCGGTCGCGGCTGCCCGGGCCTGCTCCAGCGCTTGCCGCACCTGCTCTTCGAGATCTTCGGCCCGGCGCTCGATCGCGTCGGCGTCGGCCTCGATTTGCACGCGGCGGCGATCGATCTCGGCCAGCAGCGCCGTCTCGCGATCGGCCAGCGCGGTCTGCTGCCGCTCAAGCTCCCGAGCGGCCTCGTCCAATTGCACGTGCAGAGCCAGATCCGCCTGGTGCTGGACGGCCAGCTCCCGTTCGGCCGCCGCTTGGGCCGCCGACTGACGGCTCTCGAACTGCCGCCAGGCGGCGCCGATTTCGTCTTCCGCGGCCGCCCGCGACGCGGTCATTTCCTGTTGATTCGCGGCGTAAGCGTCCGCTTGTTCGTCTGACCCTGCCTGCCGCAGGGCGTGCAATTCGTCCTGGAGAGCCTCGTGGGCCTGCGCCGCGGCCGCGGCCGCCGCATCGAGAATCCGGTCGCGCTCGGCTGCTGCCCTTTGGCCGATCTCGTCGGCCTGGGCCCGGGCCGTCGCGAGCAACTGCTCGCGCAGCGGTTCGAGCGCCGCCTCGCGCGCGGCCAACAGGGCGGCTTTTTCGCTGGCTTCGGCCGCTTCGACCGCTAATTGACCGGTTTGCTCGGTGAGGGCCCGCTCGCGCTGTTGGAGCAGCGAGCCGGCGGCCGCCAACTGCGCGGCCTGTTCGTCCAGGGCCGATCGGCGCTCGTCGAGTTGCTGCTCCCGCTCGATCAGTTCGGCCTGGCGCTCTTCCAATTGCAGGCGCATGGCCCGGGCGTCGCGGTCGATGCCGGCGAGCTGCTTGTTCAGCAGCGACTCGCGGCGTTCGAGATCCTCGAAGCGCTGGCGAAGCAACTCGGCCAATTGTCGTGCTTGCAAACGGAGCCGCAACACTTCGGCATCCGTCGATTCAGCCGCCGCCTCGCGCGAGGCGGGCAGTGCGTCCGAGCCGGGCAGCACTTCCGGGGCTGAAAGCGATGCGTCTGGCAAAGCAGGATCGCCAGCCGGCGACGGCTGATCGCCCAGCGTGTGGGGACCGTCCAGGCGCGGCCCGGCGATCGAGCGAAACTCGCCAGCGGCTGCTGGCTGCTGGCTGCCGACCGGCAACGAACGCTCTTCGGTAGTCGAATCGGACATCGGCTTTCGGCCTATTGCGGCGAGTGCCCTCCGCCAGGCTGCCGGCAGCCACCGGCCGCCAGCCCCAACAGGGCTAACCGGCCGTATACATCGGCCGGTCGAACCGCAAAGTTGACCGAATCCCACTATCCTGCCCGGCGAGGGCCGCGCCCGTTGACCTTCGGCGACTCAGCCGGCTTGCCAGCGGTTTGCTATTTGGCGGCGTCCAGCGCTGCTTGCAGCCGGTTCTTGGGCTGCACGCCGACGAACCGGTCGACCACTTCGCCCGCCTTGAAGATCATCAGCGTCGGAATGCTGCTGACGCCGTAATCGCCGGCCGCGCGCGGGCTGTCATCGATGTTGATCTTGCCGATCTTGATCGCGCCGGAGTATTCGGCTGCCAGCTCTTCGATCATAGGGGCAATCATCCGGCAGGGGCCGCACCAGGGTGCCCAGAAGTCGACGAGCACCGGCTCGCCGGATTGCAGGACTTCACTTTGAAAGTTTTTGTCGGTCAATTCGAGTACGTTGCCAGCCATGCCAGTCCCAACTCCTTCCACGAAAGACAAGCGCCCCAATCGGCTTTGAGCCAAAGCCCAATCGGCATTTAGCCGAAGCGAAGCGATCAAACAGCCAAATTATAAAGTCCAGGCATGTTGAGTCAATGAAGGGGGAAACGCGGCAGCGGCTCGCCGGTCGTGAATGCAGGCCATCGCCGATGCCCGCGATCCAGGCGGACGACGGCAAAATAGCCTCGCCAGGCTGCCGCTGGAAAGCATTGCAAGCGTATCGCTTTGCGTCGCGCCGCCGCCGCAAGCGGCTGTGGCTCGCGGCGGAAAAAACTTGAAAGTGGGCCACACGCTGCGTTAGTATCCGCCCTTGTTACGCGGTATCAGCCGAGCCTGAAGCGACCAATC
>DATCFX010001115.1:0-11418 GCA_036509275.1 Pirellulales bacterium
CACCGATCCGGGCACGAGCCACGAGGGGCTGGTCAAGGAAGTGCATCTCACGGCCGAGCCCGACGCCGAAGAAGGCAACACCGTGCTGGTGCGCGTCACAATCGATAAGGACGACCTCGACTATCGACGCCCGGGTGCGGATGTGATGGCCAAGGTGAACTGCGGCTACCGTTCGATGGGCTACGTTTGGTTTCATGACGTGATCGCGTTTATCCAGTCCCGAGTTTTGTTCAAGTTGTAGATTTTGGCGGCGCCCGCTCCGCAAAACGCAGCGGGTGCCACGCCCACGCCGCGTGGGCCTGCCGACGCTATCAAGCAATTCAAATTTCGAATTCTCGCCAGGGAGATGGTTTCACATGCGACGCGGGCTGATTTCGTGTTTCGTGCTGCTGGTGTCGACGGCCACCGTGTGGGCCCAGCAGTCCACCCCGGCGCCGATGGAAAGCCGGCTCCAGCGCTGCCTGGTGTCGCTGATCGACGACGTCAAAGTGCCGGCTGAGGCCGCCGGCGTACTCGTTTCCGTCGAGGCTCGCGAAGGCTTGCAAGTCGAGGTCGGCACGCTGCTGGCCAAGGTTGATGACAGCCAGGTGAAGTTCCAGAAGAACGTGGCCGAGGCCGATTTGAAGGTCTCGAAGGAAAAAGCGGACAACGACGTGAACACGCGCTACGCGACCAAGGCTCGCGATGTGGCCTTCAAGGAGTGGGAACACAATAAACGCGCGAATCTGGTAGTCAAAGGCACGAAGTCGCAGGTGGAGATGGACAAGCTGCAACTCACCGTCGAGCAGGCGACGCTGCAAATCGAGCAGTCAGTACACGAGCAGACGGTCGCCAAGTACGAAACCGAGGCTTTCGCCGCCAAGGTGAATCTGGCGGACGATGAAATCCGCCGCCGGCATCTCAAGGCGCCGATCAGCGGCGAAGTGGTCGAAGTGCTGATGCGGGCCGGCGAGTGGGTCGAGCCGGGCGAAGAAGTGCTGCGCATCGTGCGGATGGACCGCCTGCGGATCGAAGGCTTTTTGAATGCCTCCGATTTCTCGCCCTCGGAAGTCAGCAGCCGGCCGGTGCGGGTGACCGTGCAACTGGCCCGCGGCCGGACGGCCATCTTTCAAGGCAAAATCGTGTTCGTCAACCCGCTGGTCGACGCCGGCGGCGTCTATCGCGTCTGGGCCGAAGTCGTCAATCGCCGCGACGGCGATCAATGGCTCCTCCGCCCCGGCCTGCTGGCCGACATGACCATCGACGTCGGCGGCCTGGCAGCACATTAACGAAATGCGGAAGTAGGAATGCTGAATGATGAATGGGCGTGCGGCCCTTATCTTCTATTCATCATTCCTACTTCATCATTCATCATTTCCCCATGGCAACTCTCGCCGACAGCCTGGTCTCTAGCTCCGGGCGGCGGCTCGCGCTGCGGGCCAGGCCGGATCTGATCGCTACGCGCCACCGCTACCAGGGGCGCAGCTATTGGATCGTCAAGGAGCCGATCGGCCTGCACTACTTCCGCTTTCAGGAAGAAGAATACGCCATCCTGCAAATGCTCGACGGGCACGCCAGCCTGGACGAGGTGAAGCATCGGTTCGAGGCCCGGTTCCCGCCGCAAAAAATCCGGCTGGAAGAGCTGGGGCAATTCGTCGGCATGCTGCACCGCAGCGGCCTGGTGCTCTCGGACGCGGCGGGGCAGGGCAAGCAACTCAAGCAGCGGCACGACGAACGCTGGCGGCAGGAGTGGCTTAATCGCGTATCGAATATCCTGTCGGTCCGCTTTCGCGGCATCAATCCCGAGTACATTCTGAATTGGCTCCAGCCGCGGATGGCCTGGATCTACTCGCCCGCGGCCATCGCGGTCTGCCTGTTGCTGGCCCTCGCGGCCTTGTCGCTGGTAGCCGTGCAGTTCGACGAGTTCCGCTCAAAGCTGCCCACCTTTCACCAGTTCTTCACCGTCAGCAACGCCTTCTGGCTGATGATCGTGCTGGGCGTCACGAAGGTCGTCCACGAATTCGGCCACGGGCTGACCTGCAAGCACTTTGGCGGCGAATGCCACGAGATGGGCATCATGTTCCTGGTGCTCACGCCCTGCTTGTATTGCAACGTCTCGGACAGTTGGATGCTGCCCAACAAATGGCAGCGCGCCGCCATCGGCGCGGCCGGCATGTACGTGGAAATCGTGATCGCCTCGCTGGCCACCTTCGTCTGGTGGTTCACGCAGGAGGGGCTGTTGCACAACCTGTGCTTGAGCACGATGTTCGTGTGCTCGGTCAGCACGCTGATCTTCAACGGCAATCCGCTGCTGCGATACGACGGCTATTACATCCTGTCCGACGTGCTCGAAATTCCCAACTTGAGCCAGAAGGCGTCGTCGATCCTGAGCCGCACGATGGGCAAGCTGTGCCTGGGCCTCGAGCTGCAGGACGATCCCTTCCTGCCGCGCCGCAATCGGCTGCTATTTGCCGTCTACTGCGTGGCCTCGGCCGTGTATCGCTGGGTGGTCGTGTTTTCGATCCTGTTTTTCCTCAACGAATTCTTCAAACCCTACCGGCTCGAAGTCATCGGCCAGGCCATCGGCGCGATGTCGCTATTCGGCCTGATCGTTCAGCCGCTGTGGAAGCTCGGCAAGTTTTTTTACGTTCCTGGGAGGATCGATCTGGTGGACCAGCAGCGGATGTGGATCTCCGGCGGCGTGACGGCGGCCGCCCTGTTGGCCGTTTGCTTTTTTCCGCTGCCGCACCGCGTGTACGGCACGCTCGAGTTGCAAGCCCACAACGCCGCCAGCGTGTACGTCGACGTGCCCGGCGAGTTGGCCGAAGTGCTGGTGAAGCCGGGCCAGCAAGTGACTAAGGGCACGACGCTCGCGCGGCTCTCGAACATCGATCTGGAAATCAAGATCAAGGAACTCTCGGGCCGCCGCGATCAGCTCCAGAGCCAGTTGTTGAATCTCGAGCGGCAGCGGTTTTCGGACCCCACGGCCGGCCTGCAAGTGCCCGAGGCACGCAAGTCGTTGGCCGCCGTCGAAGAGCAGCTCCAGGACCGGCAGCAGGACTTCGCGCGGCTGACGCTCGTGGCGCCCAAGGACGGCACCGTGCTGCCCCCGCCCGATGCGCCGCTCAAGCCCTCGGCCGACAAGTCGCTGCCCAGTTGGTCGGGCACGCCGTTCGAGCCCCGCAACCAGGGCGCCATGCTCACCGAGGGGACGCTGTTTTGCGAGATCGGCGACCCGCGCCAGATGGAGGCCCTGGTGGTGATCGACCAGGCCGATATTGAAGTCGTGCGGACCGACGAAACGGTCGATATCAAGCTGGACGAACTGCCCGGCCAGACGCTCCGCTCGAAGGTGCAGGAAATCTCGCACGAAAGCCTGGCGGTCAGCCCGCGACACCTGTCGAACAAGGCCGGCGGCGAGCTGCCCACCAAGACCGATCCGACGGGCGTCGAGCGGCCGCTGTCGACTTCGTACCAGGCCAAGGTTTTTCCGCTGGACGATTCCGAGGGCCTGCTGCGCATTGGTCTGCGTGGCCGCGCCAAGATCTATGTGCGCTGGGAGTCGCTGGGACGCCGGCTCTCGCGCTGGTTCAGCCAGACCTTCCACTTCCGGCTGTAAAGCGGCCCGGCCCAAACCGTGCTTGCGGCCGCTGGCGGTGCTTCGCCTTTGGCCCGGCATTTCGATCAAGGGATCGAACGAAAAATAACTTCTCCGCAGACCCCTCGCCCCTTGCGGGAGAGGGCAGGGGAGAGGGGCCGGCAAAAACGGAAGTTATTTTTCGTTCGATCCTAGCGAGCCCGTGCTGGGACCACGCGGCGGAGCTTTATTGTGCTCCAGCCCCTTCTTTGCCCATTACGGCATCTGTTTTGCTAATCGGCTGCCAGGACTTCGGCTGCGCGCCCCCCGGGTGTTCGGCTCGGCCAATCTTTTCCGCTTAGGAGGGTATAACCATGCACACACGTTTGCTCCGGGGCTTGAAATCGTCCGCCTTCATTGCGGCCAGCCTGATGCTGGCGCTTTCGGCCAGGACGACTTTTGCGCAGCAGCAGCAGCAGAACAATTTCAACTCCAACCCGAATGGCGGCAACCCAAACTTCAACACCCAGCAGGATCCGGCTGACGTGCCAATGACACACTACACGGGCCGCGAACATGGCAGCCTGGGCGTGCCGCTGTCTGACAATCGCCACGGCGACGTGTGGGTCAGCACCGTCGTACCCAACAGCCCGGCCGACCGCGCCGGCCTGCGGCCAGGCGACCAGATCCTGGCCTTCGGCAATCAACCGATCCACAGTTACCGCGAGGCGGTCCATGCCATCAATCTGCAAGCGCCTTATGCTCTGATGGCGATCCACGTGCGCCGCAACGGGCACGATGGCACGCTCACCGCCTCGCTCATGCCGCACCAAGCGCCAGGCGACCGCAACAACGCCACGGCCATGCCAAGCCAGGGCCCTGGCTATTTCCAAGATCCGCAACGGGGCACCATGCATACGTACGTCGCTCCGATGCAAGGTTATGCCAACGCCGGCAGCAGCCAGACCACGTTTAACAACGCTCAGCAAGCCGGTTATAATCAGCAGCAGCAGGGCGGCAATGGCGGGCAGGGCGCCAACGGCGGCCAGGACGGCAATGGCGGGCAGGGCTTCCGGCCCTTCAAAGTCGTCGCTCCGCCGGTGGGATTCGATCCCAATCAGAGCAAGCAGGGGATCTGGCCCACCGGCCCAACGTTTTAGTCACCGGCTTTACTGCCTGTGGCGAGGCTGGCGGTGCGATGCAGCCGAGCAGTTGCCCGGGCATCGCACCGCAGTGAGGAACCAACGCATGGCAACGGCTAGCGCAGCGCACGATCCGGAGGCTATTTTTCTCGCTGGCCAGGCCGGCGATGCCCGCGACCGGTTGACCCACTCCCTGAACGAGTTGCCACAAAATCTCGGACGGGCGCTTTGCCCGCTGGCTTGGACCGCTCGATTTCCCTGGGCCGCCACGGGCACCGTGGCGCTGGGTGCGCTGGTCCTGGCCTTGGCGGTCGGTCGCCGGCTCGGGCGCGGGGCACATCCGCGGCCCATGTGCTTGGTCCGTCCCAAGCCCCGCCGCCGCCGAGCACGCCGGCTCGTTCACGGCGCCGTGCGTCGCTGGGTAATCCGGCCGATGCGGGCCGCACTCTATGCGCGGCTTTACGGACTGCTCTGACGGCACACCGCCGCGGGCTTACCAGCTTACGGCTGAAATTGCCGAACGCTCAGCCGGCAGTCGCAGCCGGGCTGGCGATGCACGGCCAGGGCCACGCGGTGCCGGGCCGAAAGATCGAATTGCTCGAATTGCCAGTCGGCCGGCTCGTCGCATAACTCGGCCTCGCACTCAATTCGGATCGGCTCATCCCGGCGCAGGACGAACGCAAATTTGTCCAATGGAATTGCCAGCCCTTTGCCTCGGGCTTTGATATAGGCCTCCTTCAGCGTCCAGTAGTCGAAGAACACACGCCGCTGCTGGCTCGGTGGTAGAGCCAACAGATCGTCGACTTCGCGCGCGGCGAAGAACCGCTGTGCCAGATCCGGCCCGCCGCTGCGGCGGTCGACATATTCCACGTCCACGCCCAAGTCACGCTGCCAGGCGACCGCGCAGACGATGCGCCCCTGGCTGTGAGACAAGTTAAAGCGCAATTGCTTGGGCCCGGGAAAATTCACGACTTCCGGACGGCCAAACTCGTTGCACTCGAACCGCCACGCCGCTGGCTCCCGTTCCCCGTAGCAAGATAGCGTCGAACGCACCAATCCCCGCGTGACCAGGAACTGGTGCCGCACCGCTTCCACCTTGTAACGGGCATAACGGCGATGCTCGTCCGCCGAGAGCATCTGGCGATAGCGATCCAGCACTTGCGGATCGGCCACGCCGTCGGGATCGACGTGCCACAACTGGACTTCGTCGTCGGACAAATCGATGGCTGCGCCACACATGCGTTCGGTCGATCCTTAGCCGGCTCGTTTACGAGCCGCTTCCGTGGACTCATACTTCGGCCGAAACATAACACACCAGCGCGCGGTCGGCCAGCGTCAGCAGTCCATCGGCCGGCGGCGGCGGACCGTCGATCTGCGGATAAATGTCGGCCGGCGGTTCGGCGGCCGTGTCGATGAACAGCCGCCACGCGATCGGCCGGGCGATTTCCGGTAGGCTAAAGGCTTGCGGCTGATCGCCGGCGTGAAACAGGATCAGCACGTGCCGGGAGTGCTGCGAACCGTTGTCGGCCGCGGTCGCAGCGGCGAACAGGCAGACTAGGTTGTGGCTGTCTTCGTTCCAATTGATCGGCCGCCCGGCAGGATCGAACCAACTGACGTCCGGCAGGCCGCCGGCAGTGGCCGGCTTGCCGGTGAGGAACCGCTCGCGCCGCAGCGTCGGCTGCGAGCGGCGAAACGCGATCAGCGCCTGGCAGAATCGCACCAGGTCGGCGTGCTTGTCCACCATTGTCCAGTTGAACCACGAGATCGCGTTGTTCTGACAATAGGCGTTGTTGTTGCCCCGCTGGGTGCGGCGGAACTCGTCGCCGGCCAGCATCATGGGCACGCCCTGGCTCAGAAACAACGTCGACAGCATGTTGCGGATTTGCCGTGCCCGCAGCTTCTGGATTTTTGGCCGGCGCGTGTGGCCTTCGAAGCCATAATTGGCGCTGAAGTTCTGGTTGTCGCCGTCGCGGTTGTCTTCGCCGTTGGCCTCGTTGTGTTTCTCGGCGTAGCTGCAAAGGTCGTTGAGCGTGAAGCCGTCGTGCGAGGTGATGAAGTTGATGCTGTGATACGGGTGCCGGCCGCCCGGCTCGTACAGGTCGCTCGAGCCGGCCAGCCGCGTGGCCAGCGGCCCGCGCATCTGCCGATCGCCGCGCCAGAAGCGCCGCACGTCGTCGCGGTAGCGCCCGTTCCATTCCGCCCAGCGCAGATTGGCAAACGAGCCCACCTGGTACGCGCCGGCGGCATCCCAGGCCTCGGCGATGATCTTGGTGTCGGCCAGCAGCGGGTCTTCGGCAATCAGCTCGACCAGCGGCGGGTTGGGCACCAGGTCGCCGTTGCGGTCGCGGCTGAGAATCGAAGCCAGGTCGAAGCGGAAGCCGTCAACGTGATAGTTCAGCACCCAATGCCGCAGGCACAGGAAGATCATCTCGCGGACGACTGGATGATTGCCGTTGATCGTGTTGCCGCAGCCGCTGTAATTGCGGTAGCGGGCGCCGCCGTCGGACAGCATGTAATAGATGCGGTTTTCCAGCCCCTTGAAGCTCAGCACCGGCCCCTTCTCGTTGCCCTCGGCCGTGTGGTTGAACACCACGTCGAGGATCACCTCGATGCCGGCCTCGTGCAGCGCCCGGACCATTTGCTTGAACTCGACGACCTGGGCTCCCGGTTCGCTGCTGGCAGCATAGCCGCGATGCGGAGCGAAGAAGGCCAGCGGGTCGTAGCCCCAGTAGTTGGCGCGTTTCTCCGCGGTGCCGGTCCAATGGTTCGTGGGAAACTCGTGTATCGGCATCAGCTCGACGGCCGTCACGCCCAGCGACTTGAGGTACGGAATCCGCTCGATCACGCCCAGGTACGTGCCGCGCGAGCGCACGCCGCTGGTGTGCGAGGCGGTGAACCCGCGCACGTGCATCTCGTAGATCACCGAGTCGGCCAGGCTCCGCCGCAAATGGCGGTCGCCTTTCCAGTCAAACGTATTGTCGACCACCACGCACTTGGGCGGCCGCAGAATGCCGTCGCCGGCGGGGAGGTAGTTGCCGGCCAGCGCCGACGCGTAAGGATCGATCAGCCTGGCCTGGCCGTCGAATCGCTGGCCGATTTGCGGATCGTGTGGGCCGTCGGCCTGCACGTGGTAGAGTTGCCCCGGCCGCAGGCCCGGCACGAACACGCTCCAAATGTGCCCCCAGCGATCCAAGTCGGGATTGAATTGCACGATCGCGCTGGGTTCCGCATCGCTCACCCGGTCGTACAGCAGCACGCGCATGCCGGTGGCCGAGCGGCTGAAGATCACGAATTGTACACCGCCTTTGTGTATGATCGGGCCATACGGCAGCGGATGCGTGAATTGCAGCGAAGGATGGCCGACCGACATACGCAAGCTCAGCGCTTGAAGGGGTGCAATGGACCGGGTGTGCCTAGAAACATACTACCCGCTTGAGATCCACGACAAACATGACCCCGCGGCCGGACTACATTCGTTACAACCCACGCCAGCGGCACCCGCCGGCCGTGATAAGCAGCGCTCGTTAGGATCGGCCGAAAAATAACTTCTCCGCGACACCTCTCCCCTTGCGGGAGAGGGCAGGGTGAGGGGCCGGGAAAAGCCGAAGTTATTTTTCGGTCGATCCTTAACCCCGCGGTCACTGACGGGGGGCTCATGCCCCCGGACCGATCCGTGATCTCCAGGGACATTCAACATTTGCCGGGCGGCGCTTACAATGGCGGCCTCCTGGCCCCCCAATTCAAAACCGCGGCGAGCATCCTCATGGCCCTGTTCCGACGAGAAGAAATTCTGGCCCGGCTGCGCAGCCAGGTGGCCTCTGGCCGGCCGATCATTGGCGGCGGGGCCGGCACGGGCATCTCGGCCAAGCTGTCGGAAGCCGGCGGCATCGACCTGTTGATTGTCTACAACTCGGGCCGGTTCCGCATGGCCGGACGCGGTTCGCTCGCCGGCATGCTCCCCTACGGCGACGCCAACGCCATTGTCATGGACATGGCTCGCGAGGTGCTGCCGGTCGTAAAGCACACGCCGGTGCTGGCCGGAGTCTGCGGCACCGATCCGTTTCGGTTGATGCGGCTTTTTTTGCGGCAGATCGACGAGGCCGGCTATTCGGGCGTGCAGAATTTTCCCACCGTCGGCCTGTTCGACGGCAATATGCGGCTCAACCTGGAAGAAACCGGGATGGGTTTCAGCCTGGAAGTGGACATGATCCGCACGGCCCACGAAATGAACCTGCTGACCACGCCCTATGCGTTCAATCCCGATGAGGCCGAAGCGATGGCCCGCGCGGGAGCCGATATCCTGATTCCGCACATGGGCCTCACGACCAAGGGCACGATCGGCGCCGCCACCGCCATGTCGCTGGACGACGCGGCCCAACTCGTGCAGCAAATGCACGACGCCGCCCGGCGCGTGAATCCCGCGATCCTCGTTCTCTGCCACGGCGGCCCGATCGCCGAGCCGGCCGATGCCCAATACATTCTCGATCACACCACCGGCATCGTCGGCTTCTACGGCGCCAGCAGCATGGAACGCCTGCCGGTCGAGCCGGCGATCACCGGCCGGGTGAAGGAGTTTGGAGAACTGCGGCTGGGGAAATGATGAAGTCGGAAGGATGAATGATGAATGGGATACGGAAAGAAGAACACTGATTTTCACTAATCTTCACTAATTCCGATCAGCGTCGATTAGTGCCGATTAGTGTTCCTGCATTGAAAGTTCCCAATGTTGGATTATTGAATGAATGCGGCGTGCTTGGCCCGCTTGATTTGCACTGTGCGTTTGCGATTTGTCTAGAATCCGATGGCCCTGCGCAACATGGCCGCGAAGCTGGCCAACGGTTGGGCCGCGAACAGCAGCAGCGGCGCGGCCAGGATATTGAGAGCCCAGGCGATGTAATAGCGCCGCGAGCCGCGGCGGCTGAGCGGGTCATTACGCACGGCAAGGGCGAGCAGGATGCACACCGAGACGATGTTAAAGACGATCGGGCAAACCACCAGCCCGATGATGGCGGCCCGCATTGCCCGCAATGCCACGTCGTCGCCCGGGTCAGTGACCTCGGGCGGCACCGCCGGGATCAAGGCGCCATCATCGAGTGGCGCGTGAGGGCTGCTGAATGGATTCTGATCGACGCGACCGCTCGGATCGGGCGGCGGCCGCCAATAGCCGGCCTGCTCGGCCGCGTTTTCTTGAGTTGCCAGCTCCGGTTCGTCAGCGTCCTCGTCGGCGGCGAATTCAGGATCGATCGTCCCGTCCCGCGCGGTGCCACATTTCCAGCACACTTCGAAGCCAGGCTCGACTTCCGCTCCGCAGCGCCGACAGCGCCAGCCCTGCCCGATCGGCGCGGGATCGCTTCCCGCCGAGGCCGGTTCGTCTTCCGCTTCCACGACCGAGTTCAGCACCTCGCGCGCTCGGGCCAGATCGTGCTCCGCCACTTGCACCTTGACCCCGCCCACGCCATTGACCAGCACCCAGAAATTGCCGGCCGTCGCTTCATCCGCCAAACACGAAGCGATTCCCGCTTCCTCGAGCTGAGACCTGGCCAGGTCCGCTTCGACCGGGCTGTTGAAGGCGGCGGCGGTGACGAGACGACTGTGGGTCGGCATAGGGGGAAATGATGAAGTCGGAAGGATGAATGATGAATGGAAGACAGTGTACCGGGCCGACGAATGCTTTGCTCCTTATTCATCATTCAGCATTCATCGTTCATCATTTCCTCGTCACGCCGTGATTCCCCGCGTCAGTTCCATAAACGCGGTTTCGAGGTTCAGTTCTTCTTCCTTGAAGAGCGTGAGCTTGAAACCGTGTTCCACGAGCAGCGAGGGGAGTTCGCTGTAGTCTTCGGCGTCGGTGTTGAGCGTCACGGTCAACTGGCCGGCGGCGATGGTCACGCTCTTGACGATCGGTTGCTGTTCGAGCAGTTTCGCCGCGGCGTCGCGGTCGCCGTGAAGGCCGATCTGCAAGATCGTTTGCTGCCGCACGCGGCGCATCACGTCCGCCACGGCCGAATTGACCAGCAGCTCGCCGCGCTCGATGATGCCCACCTTGTTGCAGATGTCGGCCAGCTCCGGCAGGATGTGGCTGGAGACCATGATGGTCTTGCCCATGTTCCGCAGCTCTTTGAGCAGTCCGCGGATTTCGATCCGGGCACGCGGATCGAGGCCGCTGGCCGGCTCATCCAGCAGCAGCACTTGCGGATCGTGCAACAGCACCCGGGCCAGACCCAGCCGCTGCGTCATGCCGCGCGACAAGCTGGTGACGAAGGCGTCGCGCTTGTAGCCCAGGTCGACGAGCTCCAGCACCTGGTCGCAAATCTTGCGGCGGCCCGGGCCGTGAATGCGATAGGCGGCGGCGAAGAATTCCAGGTACTCGATGACTTTCATGTCGTCGTACACGCCGAAGAAGTCGGGCATGTAGCCGATCACGCGGCGAATGTCGCGCGGATTGGTGTAGATCGAATAGCCGCAGACATAGGCCTCGCCCCAGGTGGGCTTGAGCAGCGTGGCCAAGATGCGCATCGTCGTGGTCTTGCCCGCGCCGTTGGGGCCGATGAAGCCGAAGACGTCGCCCCGCTCGAGCTTCAAGTCGAGCCGGTTGACGGCGTGCAAGAGGCCGTACAGCTTCGTCAGATCGTGAGTTTCGATCAAGGCATTGCTCCTGGCCGTGTTGCTGCTGGCCGGCGGGTGGTGTTTCCCGGCGGACGGCCGACTCGTTTAAGGATG
>DATCFX010001116.1:0-3877 GCA_036509275.1 Pirellulales bacterium
TGCGAATGGCCTCGGCCAGCACGAAATTGCCGGAGGCATCGGCGATCGTCAGATGCAGGGCGAAGTCGAAATCCTGGGCCAACGGCGCCCAATCGACGCTTTCACCGGGAGCGGCCGCGGCGGCCAAAGCTTCGAGCCGCGCCAGTTGGCCATCGCTGATGAGTTCGGCAGCCAGCGCCGCTGCGTGCGGCTCGAGCAGTTCGCGCATTTCGTGAATCTCGACCAACCATTTTTCCGCGCCCGGACGCACCACTGCCCGTTTGTTCAACTCCAGCAGCACAATGCCATCGGCCGCCAGGCGTTGCAAGGCTTGCACCACCGGCGTGCGGCTGACGCCTAACTCGCGGGCGATTTGCGTGCTTTTCAGCGGCATGCCGGCCGGCATCTCGCCGCGGACAATCCGCAACAGCAGTCCGTGATAGACCGCGTCTACGCGGGAAGACTCGGCCGTAGATTTTTTGTTGACAAGCATGGCTGGGAACATTAAAGTGAGTTCACTTTTGATGCCGATGAGACGCTGAATAGTGGATTATAGGCACAAAAAGCTATAAATTGCAAACGCTGCTGGGACTAATCGCACTTAAATGCATTCATATTTTGGCCATTCAGCCATGAAATCGAGTGATTCGTCCACCCGGACGTTGCGGGCCGGGATGGTCGGCATGGGCATGATTTTCGACGAAACGTACCGCCCGTTCTTCGAGCAGGTGCAGGCCGGTCGATTGTACGACACGGCCTTCGGCCTGTGCGAGGTGCCGCTGGTGGCGGTGGCCAGCCGCACGGGCCAGCGAAGCGATCGTTACAAAGCTTCGGCGGGCGGCAAGGTGGCCGACTTCCAAAGTTTTCGCGAGCCGGATTCCATCGGCCAGTTGCTCGGTTGCGGAGTCGATTTTGTTTGTGTGGCCACGCCCGACGATCGGCACTTCGAAGCCAGCAAGGCGGTGCTCGAGGCGGGCAAGCATCTGCTGGTGGAAAAGCCGTCGGTGCTGTCGCTGGCCCAATTGGATCAGCTCGAGCGGCTGGCCGAGCGCCAGGGCGTGCTGGCCAAGGTGGTGTATCACAAGCTGTTGGACCCGGACCACAAGAAGCTGCGGACGCTGGTGGCCGACGGCGTGCTGCGGCACGTGAACAATGGCTACTGCACGCTGCTGGAGCCCAAGAGCATTTCCGGCGGGCAGTTTGCGCAGTGGATCACCGGCCGCAATCCGGGCACTTATGTGGCGGTGCATTACATCAAGCTGATCGACTTTACGTTCGGCGGCCGACTGAAGAGCGTGAGCTGCACCGGCCAGCGTGGGCTGGTCGGCCCGGCCGACGGCCCGACTTGGGATTCGACGCAACTGCGGCTGGTCTACGAATACGGCGACCGGCGCGAGGCGGCTTTTGATATCCACACTAGCTGGGTCACGCCCGACAATTTTCCCGGCTATGTCGAGCAAGAGGTGCAGTTCCGCTTCGACAATGGCGTGTGGAACGGCCATAGCCGCAAGCGTGGCGTGGAATGCACGATCGAAGGCAAAACGCCGCTGGAGCGCAAGATCACGGTGAACAACCATTACAACGGCACATTTCTCGAACCCTGGGGCCAGCGGAGCCAACGCGGTTACGGCATTGAAGTGCTCGAGCGCTTTGTGCGCGAAGTGGCCACGGTCGAGTTTGGCGGGCCGGCAGAAGGCCGCGCCGCGCGGCTGGCCGCGGCACGCAAGCTGGATTACAACGATCTGGCTGCCGACCGGCAGACGGTGGCGGCCGTCGAGGCGATGGAAGCCATTCTGGCGCGGCATGCAGCCGGCAAGCCCAACTGCGTGGTCGAGATCGACCATCCCCGCGGCGGACTGGTGCTCTGGGAGCCCGGGCGCGCGGAGCCGGAGGTTCTTTATCAGGGTCGCGTTGCTGAGCGCCCGGCATCAATGCCGGGGCTAAATGAATTCAATGGTTGAATGACTACTCACAGCAAACTGGAAAACTGGAATCGCGAATCATGGCACAAATGACCGAAACGCTCGCTCCACCGGCAATTCAACATCCCGGCGAGAACGCATCCAACGACATTCGCCGGCGGCTGGCGGCCGTCGAGCCGCACGCCATTCGCACGTTCACACCCAGCATGGCGGTGCTGGCGCGCAGTTCCGGCTCGTATCACTGGACGCCGGAAGGACGCAAGCTGGCCGACTTTACCTCCGGTGTGCTGGTGATGAACCTGGGACACAATCCGGCCGGCTGGTGGCGGCGCGTGACAGAATTGCTGCATGTCGGCGCGCCGGGCGAAACGAGCGAATTCTGCCAGGGCGTGACGCTCAATGCCTATAACGCCGTAACTGAAGTCGAGCTGCTGGCCACCGAAAAATTGCTGGAGCTGATGCGCGGCCAGCCGGGCGGCGGACGTTGCGAGCAAGTGCTCTGGGCCGCCAGCGGCAGCGAGGCGATCCAGAAGGCGCTGTGGGCGTCGATGGACCGCCGCGAAGGCGAAAACATGATCCTCTCGACGCGTTATGGATTCCACGGCAAAAAGGGCCTGGCCGGCGCCGTGACCGGCAGCGAACGCGACGCCGAACGCGATCCACGCGTCCGCTTCGTCGCTTTTCCGCGCGAAGAATGCGCCGATCTCGAGCGCCGCCGCCAGCCGCTCGACCTGCGGCCCTACGAAGCCGAATTGGAACGGGCGTGGGACGAACTCGGCTCGAAGATCTGCTGCCTGATCACCGAGCCCTACCTGGGCGGCGGCGGATCGTACCATCCGCAGAAGGAATACCTGCAACTGCTGGAGCGCTTCTGCCGCGAGCACGATCTCGTTTTCATTCTCGACGAAGTGCAAGCCAATTTCGGCCGCACCGGTTCGCTGTTCGCCTTCACTGAATATGGCGTCGAGCCGGACATCGTCGTACTCGGCAAGGGGCTGGGCAACGGCGTGCCCGTGAGTGCGGCGGTCGGCCGCGCGGATCTGTTCGCCAACATGAAGTACGGCGAGGCCTCCGACACCTGGAGCGCCAACCCACTGGCCAGCGCCGCCGTGCTTGCCACGCTGGAAGAATACGCTTCGGGCAAAGTTATGGAGCAGGCGCAAAAACTGTCCCGCGTGATCGAGGCTGGCCTCGTGCGGCTGGAGTCGCTCGAGGCGGTGGTGCAGGTGCGCGGCGAAGGCGTGGTCTGGGGCATCGAATGCGCGCCGGTGGGCCAGGCCAGCGCCGGCGAAGTGGCCCGCACATGCGTCGAGCAATGCTATCGGGGCGACTCGGCCGGCCGGGCGATTCACCTGCTGGGCCCGCTGGCCGACAAGGTGATTCGCATCAGCCCGCCGCTGGTCATGCCGCTGGCCGAAGCCCAGGAGTATCTCGACGCGATGTACGGGATCTTCGCCGAAGTGGGCCGGCGGTTTTCCGACGCCGGGCGATTGAACTAACAATTTTGTTAACGGGGATCCAACAGGTGCCATGCCGCCGCGTGGGCATGCGGTCCCACGCTCGGCATGCCCACGCTTCGTGGGCATGGCACCCAACGCCGTTAAATATGCGCCTCGTTAAGAGCGACCGAAAAATAACTTCTCCGCAACCCCTCTCCCCTTGTGGGAGAGGGCAGGGTGAGGGGCCGGGAAAAACGGAAGTTATTTTTCGGTCGATCCTTCCGGCTGCTGTGGCAGGCAACATAAAAAGCGCGGGCCGTCTCGAACCGTTCGGGACTCGAGTCGCCGATCGTCCAAGTCATTGCCAGCACCACGAAAACCAAGGGCTGAACCTGCCAGCGCGGCGAGCATCGCTTGCTCTGCCGCGCGCGGCTTAGGCAAACGCAGCGCGCAACTGCTCGATGTATTTCGGGCAAGCCTGGCGCGGGTCGGCGGCTTCTTCGTATTCGAGCACGATGTAGCCGCGGTAACCGCTGT
>DATCFX010001117.1:0-4516 GCA_036509275.1 Pirellulales bacterium
CCGCCGCGGACCAGCGCGCCGATCAAATGCAGCATCGCCAGCGACACGGCCACGGCCCAAGCCACGAACCAGGCCCGCTCGTTTGGCCCACCGGGATCGACCAGTTGGGCACTGGTGGCCAGCGAGCGGATCAGCCGCACCGGCAGCAGCACCAGCCAGCAGCCCAGCACCATGCCGCCCAGTCTGGCCGCGGGCCGCACGCCAACCAGCCCATCGCGCAGCCGTCCAGTGCGCACGACGCGGCCGCTGGCATCGAGCAGATAGCCCAAGGTCAGCAGCTGCACCAGCGGCACGCTGGAAGCCAGCGACAGCCCGACCACGATGGTCGACAGTCCCAGTAGCCAATTAGCCAGCGATGCCGCAAATCGCCAGACGCGAACGATGAAATGCGGCCGGCGGCCCTCGGGGGTCGTTGCCAGATCGGCCGAAGCGGGCGCGGCCGCGAGCATTTCGATTGCCGGGTCGGCGATGGCTGGTGTCGCATGCATGGATGAAGAATCGGAGGGCCCCCCGGGCTTTCACCTCGGGGCTCGCCTTAAGATACCCCGCGGCCGGTTGCCGGGTGTCGGGAATTTTTTTGAAGCCGATGGCCAGCCGCCAGGGGTATAAAAACGGTGGCTCACGGCTGTGTACTCCCGGGGGTTTTAAACGATTGTGTGGAAGCGAAATCTACTGTTCGTGCTGCTCTGCTGCGGCGGGCTGGTGACGGTGGCGGCGAACATGCCGCGACCGGGTGAGCGAGCGGACCGCGGCCGCCGGGTTCGCGGCACGGTTCGTGATGACGATTTCCGCCACACGCTCCAGCGCGTGAACGCGGCGTTTCGGAAGGATTGGGCCGACAAGCACCTGCTGCCGGCTGCGGCAGCCGATGATCTGACCGTGGCTCGGCGTCTGGCGCTGGGGCTGATGGGCACGATTCCATCTCTGGAAGAAGTGCGCGTACTGGAAGCCAGCGCCCCGGCTGCGCGGCTCGATCGCTGGGTCGACCACCTGCTCGGAGATACGCGATACCACGATTACTTTGCCGAGCGGCTGGCGCGGGCCTATGTCGGCAGCGACAGCGGGCCTTTTATCTTTTATCGGCGGCGGCGGCTCGTGCGCTGGCTTTCCGATCAACTCCGCGACGGCCGACCTTACGACGCGCTGGTCCGCGAGTTGATCGCCTCCAGCGGGTTTGCCACCAGCCGGCCGGCAACCAATTTCCTGGCTTTTACGATCAACCCCGAACAGCAAAATTTTCACGTCGACGAGCGGAAGCTGGCCGCGCGGGTCTCGCGAGCTTTTTTGGGCGTGCGCCTCGACTGCGCCGAGTGCCACGACCATCCGTTTGAGCGTTGGAAGCAAGCCGACTTCGAAGGCCTGGCGGCTTTTTTTGCCGGCACGCGGCAGCGCTTCACCGGCATTGGCGATGATCCGGGCAACCAGCCGCTGGAAGTCGAGGATCGCACGAGCGGAAAGCTGCACAAGGTTGCGGCCCAAGTGCCGTTGGAGCGCGACCTGCTGCCCGAGCTGGGCCCGGCGCGCCAGCGGCTAGCCGCGTGGGTCACCGATCCGCACAACGTGTACTTTTCGCGCGCGATCGCCAATCGTGTGTGGGCCCTGCTCTTGGGCCGCGGGCTCGTCGAGCCGGTGGACGATCTTCGCACCGGGCGGCCCATGCCGCCGGCCTTGGCGATCCTGGCCGATGATTTCGCCGCGCACGGATTCGATTTGCGGCGGCTCGTGCGGCTGATCACGGCCAGCGAAGTGTTTCGCCTCGAGAGCCGGGCCAATCCCGCGGCGCGAGGTCACGAGATCACGCCCGAGCACGAGGCCGTGTGGGCGGCGTTTCCGTTGCGACGGCTGCGCAGCGAGCAGGTGGCCGGCGCCATCGAGCAGGCGGCCTCGCTGGAAACGCTCGACAGCCAGACGCATCTGCTCGTGCGGCTGCAAGTGCTGATCGAAGAGAATCAATTCAAGGCCCGCTTCGGCGATGCTGGCGAAAACGAACTAAGCGACGCCGGGGCCACCATCCCGCAAAAGCTGCTGCTGATGAACGGCGCGATGGTGAGCAATCGGACGCGAAACAATCCGCTCTTCAACGCCTCATCGCAAATTGGCCTGCTGGCGGCCAACGATCGCGAGGCGGTGGAAGTGGCGTACCTGGCGGTCTTGTCGCGCAGACCGACGCCGCCGGAAGCCGAGCATTTTGTCGCGCAATTGGCCGGCAGCCGGCGGAAACAGCGCGCCGCTCGACTGGAAGATTTGTGCTGGACGCTGATCAACTCGGTGGAATTCTCATGGAATCATTGAGGCACGTTTGCAGCCAACCCACGGACCGCAGTCCGTGGGCTTCTGCTACCGAGTTCCATCGGCGGCAGTGGTTGGGCATCGCGGCCGCGGGCACGATCGGCTGGCTGACACCGGCGGCACAACTGCTGGCCGAGCAGACCGAGCGCCGGCCGCACGAGCCGGCACAGTCGTTGATTTTGCTGTGGCTGGCCGGCGGTCCGAGCCAGCTCGAAACATTCGATCCGCACCCGGGCCGATCGATTGCCGGCGGCAGCCGGGCGATCGACACGGCGGTGCGCGGCGTGCAATTGGCCGCGGGCCTGGAGCAGCTTGCCGCGCAACTGGGCTCCGTGGCCTTGGTGCGCAACCTGGTGAGCAAGGAGGGGGACCATCAGCGCGGCACGTACCTGCTCAAAACCGGCTACCGGCCCGACCCGACCGTCGTGCATCCGGCGATCGGGGCGATTTGCTGCCATCAATTGGCCGTGGGAAAAACCGAGATTCCGCGACATGTTTCCATCCTCAGCCAGCAGTGGCCCGGCCGCGGCGGTCTGCTGGGCAATCAGTACGATGCGTTCCAAACGGGCGACCCCCAGCACAAGGTGCCGGACATTAGCGCTGCCGTGGATGCTGCCCGCATCGCCGCGCGCTTGGCAAATCAGCGTGTGGTGGACGCGGCCTTTGCCGTCGGCCGGCCGCGGCAAGTCGAGTCGACGCTGCACGCCCCGTTGATGGCCCGCGCCCGGCAAATGATGACCTCCGAACAGTTGGCGGCGTTTGACGTGCTCGAAGAGCCGGCCGCGGTGCGGGCCAGCTATGGCGACACGCCGTTTGGCCGCGGATGCCTGGCCGCGCGGCGGCTGATCGAAGTCGGCGTGCGCTGCGTCGAAGTCACGCTCAGCGGCTGGGATACTCATACCAATAATCATGAAACGCACGCCGAGCGCGTGGCCACGCTCGATCCAGCCATCGCCGGACTGCTGGCCGATCTGCGCAGCCGGGGGCTGCTGGAAAAGACCATCGTGATGTGCGGGGGCGAATTCGGCCGCACCCCGCAAATCAATCGGTTGGACGGCCGCGATCATTGGCCGCACGGCTTTGGCATGCTGTTGGCCGGCGGACGCATCCGCGGCGGCTATGTGCACGGCCAGACCGATCCGGAAGGCAAACGGCTGTCGCCCGCGCAGGGCACGAGCGTTGCCGATCTGCACGCGACGGTGCTCACGGCCCTGGGCATCGATCCAGCGCACGAGGAAATGGCCGCCATCGGCCGGCCAATCAAGTTGAGCGAAGGCGAGCCACTGACCGACCTGTTGGCGTGACGCACGCGGCGACGACTCGGTTCTTTTCATCTCAAAATCGCCGCAGCCGGCGCGGAGCATCGCCTGGGACGATTTTGAACAGAAGATCGCGAAGGGCGCGACGCAGGCCGAGACGGAAGGCCGCCCTTCCTCTTTCTTTTTCCTCTTCTTCCTTCCTCTTCTTCTTAGCGTCCTTCGCGGCCTTCTGTTCAACTGCTTCGTATTTCCGTTTCTCCCGCGCTCCGTTTACCTTCCCCCGATTGTGTCGTCGATGACTTTTCGCACGCGGGCGCGGTGTCGGATAGAATAAATCGCTGCTCTCAGGCGTCCTGAATTGGCCGGAGAAGCACAGTTCTCAAGCCTTGCGATCAGACAAAATCATCCAGGTTCCGTCATGCCTCATGTTCGTCGGTGGTTGATAATCGGTGTTGTTTGGCTCACGGGCGGTTGTTGGGTGTCTGGAGTGGGGGCCGCCGAGGCGTCGCAAGCCTCCCAAAAAGAGCGGCCCAACATCCTGTTCATCATTTACGACGATTGGGGCTGGCGCCATGCCGGCGCGTATGGCTGTGACTGGGTGCAGACGCCAAACTTCGATCGCGTGGCGCGCGAAGGCATCCGCTTCGACAATTGCTTCACGTCCAATCCGAAGTGCAGCCCGTGCCGTGCGAGCATTCTCACGGGGCGAAATACCTGGCAACTGGAAGAAGCCAGTTGCCACAACGGCATCTTCCCCGCCAAGTTCGCCGTCTATCCCGATCTGTTGGAACGCGCGGGCTACGTCGTCGGAGTGACCGGCAAAGGCTGGGGGCCCGGCGATTTCGCGGCGGGCGGCTTCAGTCGCAATCCGGCCGGGCCCAGCTTCGACCAGTTCAAGCTAAAGCCGCCGACCAAGGCTATGGGCAAGACCGACTACGTGCGCAACTTCGAGGCCTTTCTGCAGCAGC
>DATCFX010001118.1:0-1954 GCA_036509275.1 Pirellulales bacterium
TGCCGGCCGGATTGATGCTCGGCGGCGGCAGCACCCACTCGGCATCGACCCAATAAATAGTGCTGGTCTTCTGCCGCTGGTCCCAGGCGAAGACGTTGGGCACAAACGCCGTCACGCGGCTCACGCCCTCCAGCGGCGAACTGACCGTGACCCACGACTGCCCTTTGACGACCGACACGTCGTCCATGCGGCCTGGAGTACCGCGATTGAGCGTCAGGTTCTTGGATGAAGTCGTGCCGACGACATAGGTGTTGCTGACTTTTTCCGGCCGGCTGGAGCCCAGCAGCCAGTCGAAGCCGGCCGGCCGGCCGAGCCCCAAAAACTGGCCCACGGTGCCGGGCGCAATTTGCCATTCGACCCGCTCATTCGCATACAGATAACCGTCCGGGCCGCACACCCCGGCCGTGACGACCACTTCCGTGCCGACCGGCGCAATGATCTGGCGCGGCGAGAGATCCACACGCGCGTAGTAGCGTTTATGGCCCCACGGGTCGGGCTCCATTTTGAATGAGCGGTTGGCAACCGGCGCCGCCTGGACCGGCCGCGGCGCTCCGCATGGCGGTTTCGCCATCGGCGGCGGGCAGGCCGGCGCCGCTTGAACCAGCGGAGCAGCCTGCACGGGAGGCGCTGCCAGGACCGGCGGGGCCGTGGCGACCGGAGTGGCAGGCTGCGACTTCGGGCAGATGAAGACGTGCTCACCTGTCGGGTCGATGCGCGGAATGCGGCAATTGGCGCATCCGCCCACCGGCAGCAGGATCGCTGCCAGTACGCAGGCAACCAACAGTTGGCTCAAATTCCGTGAGCAGCCCATGGCCGAACATTCCGATGGCGGGCAATCGATCCACACGTTCGAGCGCCGCGGGCAGCATTTCGGCCGGACTGGTTCAACCAGCCTGGGCCGGGCGCACGCGCGACACTCCGTCGTCCAAGCAACCCTAGCATGCGTTTTGGCAACATGGTGAAGATCCGCCGCACGTAACGATGCCAAAAAGCATCGCAGTCCCGGCCTCTGGAACGTTTATTCCGGCCGGATGGGTCGAAGCGCCCTGTTCGAAACCCGACGAGGCGGCCGCCGTCAGTGGTCGGTGGTCAGTGGTCAGTGGCGCCTCCGTGCGACGGCAGTGGGAACGAGAGGTCTTGTCGCGTCGGCGGTTCGCCGGTCGGAGTTCAACGCTTCGGTGCTAGAAAGGGTTACTTCTTTGTCATTTCCCCCCTAACGGCAAACTGGCAACCGGCCCGGCCGTAGAAAGCTCAACGGGGATTCAAGTTCATTCTTACTAAGGGAGGGCGGGGTCATGTCACGAACACTTACACTTGTCGCCGGCGGACTCATGGCAGTTCTGGCGGTCGCCTGCTGGCCGGACATGGCGGCGGCTCGAGGCGGGCATGGCGGCGGGCATCACGGCGGCGGCCAGCATGTCAGCCATCACGGCGGCCATCATGGCGGCCATCATTTCGCCGGGCAACGCAGCCGCGGCGGCCGTCACGCACATCGCGGCCACAACGGCCGGATGCAGTTCGCCAGCCATCGCGGCGGCGGGCATCACAGCAGCGGAGGGCATGGCGGTAATGGCCATCAGTATGCCGGCCATCGCGGCGGCATGCGCAGCTACGGCGGACGCAGCGGCGGCCAATACGGCATGGGCGGCAGCAATTATGGCGGCCGTGGCATGTCCGGAAATTCCGGCCGCAACAGCTCCAACCACCAGGGCTTTGGTAACCGGCAAAACTGGGGCGCCAACGGCATGGGCAACGGGGCAACTACCGGCTCGGGCACGGCGGGCGGCTTGGGTACATCGGGCTTCGGCGGGCGGCAAGCCAATGGCGGTTTCGGCGGCCAGGGGCTCGCGGCCAACGGCAATAATGCCGGCGCCGGAAACGGAGCCATCGGCGGCATGGGTGGCAACAGCGGCATGGGTGGCAACGGCGGCATGGGTGGCAACGGCGGCATGGG
>DATCFX010001119.1:0-1803 GCA_036509275.1 Pirellulales bacterium
CCCGTCATCGCCAGCGGTTCGCCGCCGAAAACGGCTGCCAACGCCCAGTCGAGTCTCCCGCCACCAGGCAGCGCGACGCGACGCTAACGTTCGCACGCTCCGTCTGCTTTCTCCGCCGCTGGTGCCAGAACCCCGGTTAAGCCGGCGCCTCGTTTGCGGGTATTCCCCCGAGCAGCCGGCCCGGACCATCGCCTCGACATGGCTTTTGGGGCAGTTACACTGTTGGTCTGGGCCGCATCTCGGCTGGAATCGCAAATGGTTGATGCTGAACGAGTTTCAAAAGCCTTTCAGACCGCAAGCCAGGACTTGCTCGATGAGCGCAATGCGCAAGGCCACTGGATCGGCGAGCTGTCCAGCTCGGCTCTCTCGACGGCCACGGCCATCAGCGCGCTGTCGGTCGCCGGACCGGAGCAGGTTCGGGCCCTGCTGCCGGGTGCGGACCAATCGCCCGAGGATCTCGTCCGGGCCGGCATCGCCTGGCTGGCCGCGCATCAAAATCGCGACGGCGGCTGGGGCGATACGGACCAGAGCCTGTCGAACGTGGCCACCAGCATGTTGGTTGTGGCCGCTTTTCGCCTGGCCGGTGCCGCCTCGGCTCACGCGGCAATCCTCGAGCGGGCCGAAAGTTACGTCCGCAGGCAGGGGGGCATCGCCGGTCTGAAGCGCCGCTACGGCCGCGACAAAACATTCGCCGTGCCGATCCTGATGAATTGCGCCTTGGCCGGCTTGGTGCCCTGGAGCAAAGTCGCGCCGCTGCCGTTTGAGCTGGCCTGTTTTCCGCAGTCGTGGTTTCGGCTGCTGCGTTTGCCGGTGGTCAGCTACGCGATTCCCGCGCTGGTGGCGGTGGGGCAGGCGCGCTATTTTCATCTGCCGCCGCGCAACCCGATCGCCCGCCGCCTGCGAGCGCTGGCCGTCGAGCGCAGCCGGCGGCTGCTGGAGCGGATGCAGCCGGCCAGTGGTGGATTCCTCGAAGCCACGCCGTTGACGAGTTTTGTCGTCATGGGCCTGGCCAGCACGGGCCAGGCAGCCCACCCGGTCAGCCGGCTGGGGCTGGAGTTTCTCGTGCGCAGCGCCCGGCCCGACGGCTCGTGGCCGATCGACACGAACCTGGCGACCTGGCTGACGACGCTTTCGCTGCGGGCGTTGGCTGCCGGCGGGCGTTGGACTTACGACAGCCGCGCGGTCGATTGGCTGCTGGCCTGTCAGTATATCGAGCCGCATCCGTTCACGGCGGCCGAGCCGGGCGGTTGGGGCTGGAGCGATCTGAGCGGGGCCGTGCCCGACGCCGACGATACGGCCGGCGCGCTGCTGGCCTTGAGCCAGGTGCTCGCCGCTGCACCGCCCGACGAGGCGCGGCGGATTCGCCAGGCGGCGGTTGCCGGCTTGGGCTGGCTCATGCGTTTGCAGAATGGCGATGGCGGCTGGCCGACCTTTTGCCGCGGCTGGGGCAAACTGCCGTTCGATCGCAGCGGCACCGATCTGACGGCTCACGCCTTGCGGGCGATGGCTGCCTGGCTGAAGATCTTCGAGCAACCGGCCGCCGGCCGGGGGAGTTCGGCCGCCTCCGCTGACGCTGACGATTGGCTGCCCCAGCGCCCGGCCGTCGATCGCGCGATCCAGCGCGGCCTGACATATCTCCAGCAAGCGCAAGCGGCCGATGGCAGTTGGGCGCCGCTGTGGTTCGGCAATCAGTTCGATCCGCGCGAGGAGAATCCCGTGTATGGCACCGCGCGCGTGCTGACGGCCTTTGGCGACTTGGGGCTGGGCGGCAGCCGTTGCGCCCTGCGTGCGGCGGCCTGGCTT
>DATCFX010001120.1:0-1056 GCA_036509275.1 Pirellulales bacterium
CAACAGCAAGACCGGCAGCATCCCCAAGGCGACGATTTCCATGCTCTGCCCCAACGTCAGGGTCGGGCTGACCCACTGGCGTGGGATGCCGTGCTGCTCCAGCAACATGGGGATCATCTGCACCGTGAAGGGGAGCGTCAGGCAGAGGCCGAAGGAACAGGCCCAATAAACCAGGAAAGGCCGGCCACGCAGATGACGCAGCGCGGTAAGCGGGGCCAGGCCGCCACCGTGTCTGTGCGGCGGCGTGTGCGGCAGTGTCAGGGCATAGACGCCCAGGGCGCAGGACAGCAGGCCCGACCAACGAAAAATGTCGGCCAACGCGCCAGCGCCGCGCAGCCAGAGCCAGCCGCCGACCAGCCAACCAGCGGCCACCCAGCCGAGCGTGCCGCACATGCGGGCGAAGCCGAAGTCGCGCTCCGGCCGGGACAGGTGGGCGAAGCAGAGAGCGGCGCACAGGGTACTGGCCGGGCCCATCGTCAGCCAGACGGCCAGGGTCATGGCGAAGACGGTTAGCGGGCTGGTCAAGGCGGGCAGCAGCCACAGAAAGACGCCGGCGCTCAGGGCGAAGGCCGCGAGGCAGCGCTGGGCCGGGAAGTAGCGGTCGGCGAGTTGGCCGGCCGCGAACGGCGTACTCAGGCCCGCGAGGGCTTGCGTCGCGCAGATCAGGCCGATCTCCAGCGGGCCGAAATCCAACTCTTGCTGCAAGCGCAGCGTGAACAGCGGACAAAACGCCCCTTGCGCCGCGTAATTAAGGAACATCAGCAACGAAAGACGCAAACGCAAGAGATACCTGTCAGGGTTTACCGTTGCGCGTCCTCGCGTTTACCGTTGCGCGGCCGCCCTGAACAGCGGGCGCGCAACGGTAAACCGGACAGGAATGCCATACAGCAGTGGACGCGCCGCCTGTCACCTGTACACGCGATAGTCCATGTCCGGGAAAAGGTTGTGCCGGCGCTCGACCTCGCCGAGCCAGGGCTCGTCGATGTCGTTGCGCTTGATCTGGTCGTACAGGTGGTTGAAGTTGAGTACGTGGACGCGGGTGCGCTCCTTGGCGTA
>DATCFX010001121.1:0-1757 GCA_036509275.1 Pirellulales bacterium
CCCATCTTATTCACCAGGCGCGTAGCGTGGCGGCTACTCGTCGGGCGGTTTTGCCGGTAGAACATGGCCTTTTCGATCCATGTTCGTGGCAGGGAGGCATCACCGGATGGGTGAAGCGAAAGACTGGCTGGGGGAGCCGACGTTCAATCGGTCGATCAAGATTCAAGCGGGCGACGACCGTCTGACCAGCGACGCGGGCACGCTGCTGTTGCGCGAAGCCGATCATCGGCTCGGGCTCACCGCGTCGCTCGCCGAGCGACTCTACGACCCACGCAATCCGGACAAGATCCGCTATACGTTGCTGGAGTTGCTGCGCGAACGCTTGTACGCCTTGGGCCAAGGCTACGACGCGCAGGACGATCTCGACCCCTTGGCCCACGATCCGGCCTTCAAGATGGCCGTCTGGGATCGGCCCGGCGAACAGGTGCTCGACCAGCGGCTCGCCAGTCAGCCCACGCAGTCGCGGTTGATCGACACGCTGACCAGCTTTCCCGACAATCGCAGGGCACTCCGCGATGCTCTGGCCGACTGGTCCGGGCGGCATCTGCGGGCGGTGGGCGGCGACCATGCGGCTCGGCAAGTCACGGTGGACATCGACAGCTTTTCCCTGGAGACGCACGGCGTCCAGCAAGGCGCGCGCTACAACGGCTACTTTCGCTTGACCGGTTATCATCCGCTGGTGGCCAGCTACACCGTGGCCGGCGACTACGATGGCTTCCAACAGGGCCATCGGCTGGGCCAGGGGTTCGTGCATGCCATCCTCCGCGCGGGCAACGTGCATACGGCCAGCGGCGCGGGGCGTTTTTTCCGCGAGACGGTCCGCAAGAGCCGGCAGTTGGGCTATGTCGTCGAGTTGCGCTTCGACGCCGGCTTCGCCTCGGGAGAGATTCTCGACATGCTCCGCGATGAAAAGACGCATTTTCTCGGGCGTTTGAAGTCCAATCCGCGGTTGGACGCGCTCGCCGAGCCACACCTGACGCGGCCGGTCGGGCGACCGCCGAAAGAAGGCTACGAGTTCACCGTCGAATTGGGACTCTATCAAGCCGAGTCCTGGCGGCACGCGCAGCGCGTGATCTTGGTGGTCCGCGATCAGCCCGACCCGAAGACCGGCCAACTCAACTTGCTGCCCGAGTATTTCTTTCTCGTCACGGATCGTTCGGCGGAAGAGCGTTCGGGCCTGGAGACGCTGGAGCACTATCGCAAGCGTGGGACGTTCGAGGATCGGCTGGGCGAATTTCGGGCGGCGATCGGTCCGCATCTTTCGTCGCCGACGTTCGCCGAGAACGAAACGCTGTTGTTGTTGTCGCTGTTGGCCACGAACCTCGTGAACATGTTGCGCTGCGAAGCGGAAAACGCCGGCGGCGCCTGTTGGGATCTGGGACGCTTTCAGCAGCGCGTGCTGAAGGCCGGCGGACGGATTGCGAAGCACTCGCGGCGGCTGCTGGTCACGCTGGCTGTGGCCGTGACGCCGATCTGGCAGCGGTTGCTGCAATGCTTCGCTCGCTGGCGATTACCGCCGCGCTTTGGAACGCCGCGGCGTCCGCGCCCGCGCGATTATATGCCGCTGCCCCGTCATGCGTTTCTCGCGGAGGTGCTGCGTGAATGAGCGCCGCACAATCCGAACTTCGCCACCCACGTCGGCCCGCTCGGCGACCGTGGGGTAAGGGGGCGCTGCGCGCGCTGGCGACCTTCGCGGCCGGTATTCTCCGCCGCCAGCAAAATCAGCCTGAAAGCACGCCGCCGGTGAATAAGATGGG
>DATCFX010001122.1:0-11788 GCA_036509275.1 Pirellulales bacterium
GCTGCCGATAATCCGCGAGGTGACCTTGCAGGTGGTTGATCCGGTCTTCCTCGAAACGCAGCTCGCGCTCGAGCAGCTCCTGGTTCCCGGCCGCACGGCAGCCAGCGACCGAAAAGCCGGCCAGCACGGCCGCGCAGAGCAACAGGCGTTTCATTTTGGCCTCGCAGCGAAGAGGGTGCGCACCCACGAGCAATCGCGCGCTTTGGGTGAGCTCGCCATCGCGGTAAGTGATCCGTCACGAACCTGCCGGGCGCGGCCGCTGCGGGAAGTGGGCCGCCCATACGAACGTAGTTTTGCGAACTGCATGAAACGGCTCATCCATGAGCCGGCTACACGTCAAACGGCCGCGGGCGCACGCTCCATGTGCTCGATCACGCGGTCGATCAGGTGGTACTCCATCGCCTCCTCGGCCGACATGAAGCGGTCGCGGTCGGTGTCCTTTTCGATGCGATCCAGCGGGTGGCCGGTGTGCTTGATCAGGATATTGTTGAGCTTGGACTTGATGTTCTTGAACTCTTTGGCGTGAATCATGATTTCTTCGGCCGTGCCTTCCATGCCGGCCAAAGGCTGGTGAATCATGATCCGCGAGTTCGGCAGCGCATGCCGCTTGCCAGCCGCTCCGGCCGTGAGCAGCAGTGCGCCCATCGAAGCACATTGGCCGATGCAATATGTGGCCACGTCGCAGGTCACGAACTGCATCGTGTCGTAAATCGCCAGCCCGGCCGTGACGCTGCCGCCGGGCGAATTGATGTACAAGTGGATGTCTGCTCGGGCGTCATCCGACTGCAAAAACAGCATCTGGGCGACGATCGAATTGGCGACTTCGTCGTTGACCTGCGAGCCGAGGAACACGATCCGGTCTTTGAGCAACCGGCTGTAAATGTCCATCGCCCGCTCTTCGCGGCCGCTTTTTTCGATCACGTACGGGATCAGAGGCATAGGACGATCTGTCGCGTTAAGAGGTGCTGTCGCGTTAAAAGGTAGTCGTCGGCTCGCATTCCGGCGGCAGGCGGTGGGCCAGTCGCCAACAGCGCCGGCCGGGCATTTCCTAATCTTCGCTCTCTTCGATGGCCGCCGGCGGCTTGTTCAGGATGTCGTCCACCAGGCCGTAGGCCTTGGCTTGTTCGGCGTTCATGTAGAAGTCGCGGTCGGTGTCCTTGGCGATGCGCTCGATCGGCTGGCCGGTGTGCGCGGCCAGAACCTCGTTGAGCGTCTGCCGCGTCTTGAAAATCTCGTCTGCCTGGATTTCGATGTCCGACACCTGGCCGCCGACCTGGCCGAACGGCTGGTGGATCATCATTTTCGAGTGGCTCAGCGCGAACCGCTTGCCCTTGGAGCCGCCGGCCAATAGCACGGCGCCGCCGCTGGCCGCCAGACCAATGCAGTAGGTGGCCACTGGGCAGGTGAGAATCTGCATCGTGTCGTACACGGCTAGCGTGGCCGTCACGCTGCCACCGGGCGAATTGATGTAAAAGTGAATGTCCTTGCGGCGGTTTTCGCTCTGCAAGTACAACAGCTTCATCACCAGTTCGTTGGCGTTGCCGTCGAAAATCTCGCCCTGCAACAAAATGATCCGATTCTCCAGCAGCAGGTCGCCCAGCGTCATCTGGCGCTGCCGCTGGTAATCGCGGTAGTTGAGCTGCGGATCGATCGGGGAATTAAACGGTCGATTCATCGAGAAGTCCTTGATCCGTTCCTCGCGGCCCTAGCTATGCCGCGGCTGCTGTGGCTGCTCGGGCGACGTTCCTTCGTTATGATGGGCTTCCGGGATTTCTTCCGCGTCGCCCCCGCCGGCGGCACGATCGATCGCCTCGGACTCGACCGTCTCGGGCTTGTAGGGCACGTCCTTGAACTTGGCGTGCGACAAGATCAGGTCGAGCACCTTGCGCTCGATGATCTGGTTGCGCAGCGTATCCATCAAGCTCCGCTTTTCAAGCTGCGCGCGGATCCGCCGCGGCGTCTCGCCGCTTTGCCGGGCAATCAACTCAATCTCGTAGTCGTAATCCTCGGGCTGATCGTCGATCTTTTCTTCTTCCGCAATCCGCTCGAGCATGAAATGCTGCTTGAGCGCTCGGGCCGTGGACTGCCGACTGTTCTGGCTCAATTCGTTGCCGTGCGCCCGGATCTCGTTCTCGCTGAATCCGCTGCGCCGCAATTCCAGCACGCTGCGGTCCAACTCGCGGCGGCTTTGACGCCGCAACAACTCCGGCGGCAAATCCCAATCGGCCGCCACGGTCAGCGTCGCCAGCACCTGCTCGCGGGTCCGCTGGCGCTGGGTGTATTCCAGCCGATTCTCGAGACTGCCGCGGACGGCCTCACGCAGCTCCTCCGCCGAATCGAATCCGCCCAACTGATCCAGAAATGCCGGCGTCAACTCGGGCAACTCCAGCTGCTTGACCTCGTGGACGTGGAACTCGGCGGCCAGCGTCTTGCCGCGCAGGGCTTCGTTGGGCGCGTCTTGCGTAATGCGGGCCTGGCCCGTGCGCGTTTCGCCGGCCTTGACGCCGTCCATCAGCTTGTCGAAACCTTCCACCTTGCCGTCGCGGAAGCTCAGCAGCGAACGGATGCGGATCGTCTGCTCTTCGAGTTTCGATACCTCCTGCTCGCCGTCGCGGAAGACCACGTTGGCCGTGACGTAGTCGCCGCTGGCGGCCGGGCCGTCGTGCGGCACCAGTTGGCCGTGCTGAGCCAACAGATTCTGGAGTTGCGCGTCGACGTCGGCGTCGCTGAAGTCGCGCATCGGCCGCTCGAGCGTCAGCCCCTTCCAGTTGGGCACGTCAAATTCCGGCCGCACTTCGATATCGAACTCGAAGGTCATCGGCCCCTGGTCGGGAACGACGATCGCGGTCGCGTCGAAATCCGGCTCGCTGATCGGCGAAAGCTCGTGATCCTCGGAAATCTGGCCCACGCTGTCCATCAGCAGCGAACCCTTCACCTGGTCGGCCACATCCTTGCGGAAGCGCACTTCGACCAGCTTGCGCGGGGCACGGCCGGGGCGAAAGCCGGGCACGGCCGCCTTGCCCATCAGCTCGCTGAAAGCATCGCTGTAGTAGCGCTCGACTTCGTCGTGCGGAATCGTCACCGTAATGTGCCGCTCGCACGCGCTGCGCGTGTCGATCTTGACCTCCATGTTGAGCTTCGGACGCGGCTCCTTGCCGTCTGGGCCGGTTTCTTCCTGGTCGGCTTCGCTTTGATCGGTAGGGTGCATGCGGACAGCTTTTTACGGAGAATCTTTGGCCCGTCGACGCGAGAGCGGGTGATGGGATTCGAACCCACGACAACGACGTTGGCAACGTCGTGCTCTACCAACTGAGCTACACCCGCAATAACTTGCGCAGCTCAAGACGGCTGCATCGATCGCGGCCGCCGGAGCATATTGGAACTCACGATTATAGGACAGCCAAAGCGCCTTGCAAGGGCAATCGGCCCCCCAGCTAGCGAGGCATTGCCAACTGCCCGGCCCGCCGACAGTCGATCAAATTGACAATTCGTTGCGACCCCCACTTTTGCCAGTTATAGTAACGACTTGTGGTCGGACGGCGGTCGTTTTGTTTCGCGGCAAACCAGTCGTTTGCGATCGTGTCGCAACTTGCCGAGTCTTGTGGGGAGTGCGTGCAAGCATGATGGAAGCCACGCTTGTCGTGATCGGCGGAAAAACCAACCGCTCGGAAATCAAGCTGAAACTGCCCAGCGTTTTCGGGCGCGGGCGCGAGGCCGACATCACCATTGCGCATCCGGCCGTCAGCCGCCAGCATTGTCGGCTGGAAGAAGTCGAGGGCGCGTTGGTGCTGCGCGACAATAATTCGACCAATGGCGTGTACTTCGGCAAGCAGCGCGTCAAAGAAATGGTGATCCGGCCCGGCGACCTGTTCACCATCGGACCGCTTACGTTTCGGGCCGAGTACGACCACGACGGCGAGTTCCCGGAGATTGGCGAACCGCGGCCCGAGGCCCAGGACGAGGCCACGATTCAATTCTCCCCGAGCGATGATCTCGATTTCGCAGCTCCCACGCCTCCCGACGGCACGCCGCTGCCGGGCACACGTGCGAAAAAACCGCCCGCCGACGATCTCGATCTGGGCCTGGGCGAGCCGCAGGAACCCGCGGCCAAGGCCGACTCGGGGATTGATTTTCTCAGCGACGCGGAACCCGTAGCAGCGGCCGCCGAGCCGGAAGCCGCAGAGCCTGAAGCCGATGGTGCGGACGCCGACGATTTTATGTCGGCCTTCCAAGAGGACGACCCGATCGGCGCCAGCGCTTCCGACGCGGCCGAACACGCCGAGGATGATCCGCTGGCCGATCTGGGCGTCGCCGAGCCGAACGACGATCTCGAAAAGCCGGCGCCGGCGAAGCAACCAGCGGCGAAGCAACCAGCGGCGAAGGAAAAGGCGGCGCCCGCCGCCAGCGAAAGTGCCGACGAGATGTTCAGCTTCGAGTCGAAGGAATCGGCCAGCGATGCGCTCGGTGATGATGATGCACTGGCCAGTGATGCGCTGGGCGAGGTGGACGAACCGGCCGGCGCAGGCGCTTCGGCCGACGACGAGCTCGACTTCGACATGCTCGGCAGCGATGGCGATGTCGCTGGAGAAGCGGACGAAGACACGACTGAGATGGCCGCTTCGCCGCTGAAGGCCGAAAAGCCGTCGCCGCGTAAACCGCCACCGGCTCCGATGGCGGACGACGACGAACCGGCCGACTCGGGCGAAATCGAGTTCGACGCGCTAGACGATCTGCCGGAGCCGGCGGCAAAATCGGCCGGCGGCCTCGACGATCTGGACGATCTCGATGCGGGCGATACGCCGGCTGCCCCGAGCCGCGCCGAAAAAGACAAGGCGACCAAGGGATCGAGCGCGAAAGACGCGAAGGGCAAGCATAAGCCGGCCAAGGACAAGGACGCCAAGAAGGGCTGGTGGCCGTTCGGCAAGAACGAGAAAAAGCCCGCGAAAAAGTCCGACGAGCGAAAACCGTCGCGCGAAAGTCCGGCGGCGGCCGAGCTGCCCGACTTGGAACCGGCGGCAGCGTCGGAACTGGAACTGCCGGAACCGGCCGCGGCCGACGACGACGACATGCCCGACTTCTTTGAGGCGGAAGCCGCGCCGCCGGTCAAAGCAGATAAGCCGGCAAAACCGGCCGCCAAGCCCGCCAGTCCGCAGCCGGCGGCAGCCAAGACCCAGCCGGCTGAATCCAAAGCACAGCCGGCCACGAAGACGCAGCCGCCCGCAGCCAAGACCCAGCCGGCCGCGGCGAAAAAAGCCGAGAGCCACCCCGCCGCCAGTCATGCCAAGCCGGCCGCCTCGAAGCCGGTGCCCTCAAAGCCGCCGGCCGACGAGCCGGACTTGGACTTTTCCGGGTCGGGCTCCGCCAGCGGCAAACCGGCCGAAGACGACGACGGCCTCAACGACTTCTTCGCCGACCTGGGCCTCTGACCCGAGCGCTTCAGCACGAAGCAAAAAAAGGGAGGGAAGCCACCCGCGGGTGACTTCCCCCCTTTTGTATTGCGACTTGCGTCGACTGGCGCCGGATTACTTATCGTCCTTCGGCGGCGTTTCGGTCGTCTCGGTTTTGGTCTTGGTTTCCTTTTCGCCGCCGCCCGGAGTCGTAACCTTCGTCTTGTCTTCGTGCGTTGTGCCGGTCTTGCCCTTGTCGCAGCCGGTCAGTGTGGCAATGCCGCCGCCAATCACGAGGGCCAAGCTCAGGCTCAAAATCGTACGCATAATAATTACCCTTTCCTCAGAAGTCCGTCTGTTCTGTTGCGGCAGGAACCTCCTGCTCGTTCGATCAGCAGCTTAGATTCGCGCCGGCGGCCGGTTATTCCCGGAAAGGCAAAAAATCGTTCCTTGCTCACGTCCGCCCGGCGAACTTTTCTATACGTAAGACGCTGCTGGCAAATAGGTTGGGTTGCCTGTCGGGTGTGAGCGTCGTATTTGTAGTTGTGGCAAGCCGGCTTTTCCGTAGCCCAGTCCCTTTAGGGCTGGGGTTACCATTGGTGACTGAATTCCCTCCTTCCCATTCCGATGCGGCCACCGGCCGCATCGGAATGGGAAGGATATTTCGCGGCCGCGTTGTCCCAGCCCTAAAGGGACTGGGCTACGGAAAACGAGTGGGGGAAGCCGCCGCCTCGGGCGTAGCAATTTCCACCTACTTTCTAGACGCTCTCATGTCTGTCGCGAGAGGGCCGGTTTTTTGTGGACAATCTTGCCGGGTCAGCGATAAGATACCGGCGGTCGCGGGGGCTCGCCGAGCGAGTCCTCGATCCAACGCATATCCGGCTAAGATAGCTCAGTCGCACCCATTTACGGCGGCTGAGGCTTTTTTTGTGTTTGCGGGGTTGGGTCGTTCCTTCAATAGCGGTTGGGCCCGTTCTTGACTCGAGGGATGGCCCCTTCTTCTAGCCCCGTAGCGAGCCATCGGTTGTCACCCCGGTGGCTCATTTTTTTGCGCCGGCCGGCAGCCGCGGCGCATACTTGATTTGCAAGGCGCGGTAGCGGAAGTCGTGAGACTTCCGACAGGTATTTCGGCGAGCGTTCGGAATCCTTTTGGATTCCACTACCCCTCCCGCCCGTGGCGATCGGCTGGTCCGTTTTTGCGTAACTCTCGGTTATGATCTTTCGCAGATGCCTCGTGGCCCGGGCTTTCGGCGAGCATGCAAACCCCTCTCAAAGACAAGTTGGTGGCGGCCGCGTTTTGCTTTCGCGGCTACAACACCACCAACCTGGGTCGGACTCCCGAGTTGCTGGCCCACCCCGCATACGGCCCGACGGTCGAGAATCACTTGGCCATCGCCAGCCAGATCGCGGCCGAGGAACTGCGCCGGCCGGTCGACCTGGTTACGCGCGTGCGTGAAAAGCGCGAGAGCGAGTTGGCGAGTTTTGGCGAAGATATCGCGCTGCTGATGGCCACGGAGTTGGCCCAGCTCGAGCTGCTGGAAAAGTTCTTTGGGCTGAACTTTGCCCGCGCCCGCGTGCTCACCGGCTATAGCTTGGGCGAAGTCACGGCACTGGTGGCCGGCGGCGTGTTCACGCCCGAGCAGGTGCTGGTGCCGCTGTTGCGACTCGCGGACGACTGCGTGGCGCTGGCCGCGGACGTGACGATGGGCATCGTCTTCTCGCGTGGGCCGGTGCTCGACCTCGACGCCGTGCAGCGGCTGTGCCTGGAGATCAATCAACAGGGCGATGGCGTGATCTCGATCTCGGCGTATCTGTCGCCCAATACGGTCTTGGTGCTGGGGCAAGGCGATACGGTCGACCGTTTCAAGCAGCGGATGGGCGACGTGTTCGAAGGGCCGGTGAACCTCCGCAAAAACCACGAAAAATGGCCGCCCATGCATACGTCGATCATGTGGCAGCGCAACATCCCCAACCGCGCCGCCGTGATGTTGCACGCCATGCCCGGCGGCTTCCGCGCGCCGCATCCGCCGGTGCTGTCGCTGGTCACCGGCAAGATCAGCTACAACGACTATAACAGCCGCGAGCTGTTGATCCGCTGGCTCGATCAGCCCCAAAAACTTTGGGACGCCGTGTACGAAATGCTGGCGATGGGCATCGAGCTGCTGATTCACGTCGGGCCGGATCCCAACCTCGTGCCGGCCACGTTCAAGCGGCTCAGCGACAACGTGACGGCCCAGGTCAACTCCAGCGCCATCAACCGGCTGGGCATGCGGACCTTGCGCCCGCTCGTCTGGCGCCCCTGGCTCAGCAAAGTGCTTTCGGCCCGGGTCGCCTTGCTGCGGGCTCCGCTGGTAACGCATCTGATCGTCGAAGACTGGCTACTCGAGCAAACGGTGAAATGATCTGGGCGTCATGCCCACGCCGCGTGGGCATGACACGGTTCGACTGTTTTGGCGCCGTGTATTATTCGCTCGTCAGCGGCAGTTCGTAGCAGGCGGCCTCTTGGGCGTTGCGCACGAGCAGGTACCTGCCGGCCAGGGCCGGATCGTTCCAGGTCTTGCCGTCGATGGCATGAAAACGCGTCAGCTCTTCGAACCGCTCGGGACTCGCGCGCACCAATGCGACATCGCCGGACTCGCATTGCACGACCAGCAGCTTGCCGACGCGCACTATCTGGCCATGCCCGTATTCGGCACTGCGCGCACTGCGCCATTTGAGCTTGCCGCCGGCCAGGTCCAGGCAGTTGAGGGTACGGCCATCGTCGATGCCGTAGATATGCCCCCCGTAAATGACCACATTGGTGAACTTGGGCCGCAGGCTGCGGCTGCTCCAGACTTCGGTAGCGGCCTCGGCGGTCGGCTTGCCCGTGGCGATGGTCAGCAGCTTGGTGCCCAAGCCGTAGCCGGCCGCGATCAGCACCTGGTGGTCACCGACAGCCACCGGCTGCGGCACCTTGGGCTGTCCGCCCGGCCAGGTGTATTGCCAGAGCACCCGGCCGGTTTCCAGGTCGTGGCCGGTGACGTCCTCGGCATTCAGCATGATGATCTGCCGTTGGCCCCCCAGCGTCGCGAGCACGGGCGAAGCATAACTGGCTCGGCTATCGCCGCCGTGCCAGTGCACATCGCCGGTGTCTGGATGGTAGGCCACGAGGCTGTGACCATTTGGACCGCCGGCACTGACGATCACGCGCGCGTCGACCACCAGCGGCGAGCCGCTGATGCCCCACATGGGCAGCGCGGCGTGGTTCTCGGTCACCACGTCGCGCGACCACAGCACGCGGCCGCTGCTGCCGTCCAGGCATTTGAGCCAGCCAGTGGCACCCATCGCATACACGCGGCCGGCGTGAATGGTGGGCGTGGCCCGCGGGCCGTCGCCGCCCATCACGGACACGAACCGGCCCCGGCCGGCCTGCGACCAGAGCATCTCGCCCGTGTCGCGCTGGTAGCAAACCACCAGTTCGTCGTCGCCGCGCTGTTCCTGGGTAAACGCATAGTTGCCGACCACGGCAAACGACGACCAGCCGGCTCCGATTGGCTGCCGCCATAATCGGCGAGGCGGCGTCTGCCGCCAATCGGTCGCCAGGCGAACGTCGTCGACTTCGGCCAGGCGTGCGGGGCCCAGGAATTGGGGAAAGTCGCTGGGCGTCGGCCGCAGGTCGAGCTTCTGCCCCGCGTCGCCGCCAGGCACTTTTGCGATCTCGCCGACCAGCGCGCGATCGGCCGGCTGGCTCCAGCGCCAGGCAAAGACCGGCCGCAGATCGCCGGAATAACCCTCCAGCCGCAACGTGCCGATCGGCAGTAGGACCGCGGCCAGCACGATCAACCGCCCTGTCCAGCGCAGAGTCGCAAAGAACAGCAGCCACACGAGCAGCGCCGCCAGCGCCACGCCGACGGCCGCGAGAATTGCCAGGTTACGCGTGCCGCCGTCGGCAATCGTCACCGCCTCGAGGGCGCCGATCACGGCCGCCGCCACGGCCAGAATGACCGCCAATCCCAGCCAGCGGGGGCGCGGCTTCGGCAGCGCGCGGTCGGCCGACGGGCGATCCAGCGCGTGTTCGGGCATTGCATCTTCGGACATGCGGAACGCTTCCCTGGCGGCAGCCCATCAGTAAAGTTCAGTCCGTGCGGCTGGTAACTTCGACCAGGTGCCAGCCGAATTGCGTCTTGATCGGCCCTTGCACCGTGCCGACCGGGGCGCTGAACACCACCTTGTCGAACTCGGGCACCATCTGGCCGGGTCCGAACTCGCCCAGCGCTCCGCCTTCGCGGCCGGAGGGGCACTGCGAATGCTTTTTGGCCAGCGCGGCGAAATCGCCGCCGGCGTCGAGTTCGGTTTTCAGATTGTCGCAATCTTCCTTGGTTTTGACCAGGATATGCCGCGCCTGTGCCTTGCGAGCCATGCATCACCTCGTGGAAAAAAAGAATGAAATCGGCCGGTGGGGGGTCGCACGCTGCCGGCGGAGCCGCTCCTGCCGACGCGTAAATAAAAAAGCGGCCCCGCTTCGCTGGCTATCGAATCGAGCCGCGCGAAGCCGGGCCGCAAGAGTGCAAGGTGTGGAAATCAGGCCGAGAACGAGCTGCCGCAGCCGCAACTCTTCACCGCGTTGGGGTTCTCGAACGTGAAGCCCCGCTTCTCCAGGCCGTCGTAGAAGTCGACCGTCGTGCCGTCCAGGTACAGGGCACTTTTCTTGTCGACTACCATCGACACGCCGTGGCACTCGTACTTCGAGTCGAGTTTTTCGTCGAACTCTTTATCGAAGCCCAGACTGTATTGGAACCCGCTGCAACCGCCGCCGGCCACGCCGACACGCAACAGCATGCCTTCGTCCAGCTTCTGGTCCTGCATGATCCGCTTGACTTCGCCGGCGGCTTTTTCGCTCAATACGACTGCCATGATTGGGTACCGCTCCTCTGCAATGTTCTCTTGGAAAACAGTCGCTGTCGCCGTCGGACGAAGCGGTTCAACGAACCGGCCGCCGACCTGCGGCAACGTCCCTAAATTATACGATATTCGGCCGAAAGGAAAGTATCAAAACCGAGCCTACGGCCGGCTGCTCAGTTTGCGCAACCGCCCCACGGCCTCGCTGACGGCCGCTACGGCAAACTCCACGTCGTCGGCCGTATTGAACCGGCCCAGCCCAAACCGCAAACTCGCCCGGGTGGCATCTTCGTCCAGCCCCAGGGCCCGTAACACGTGGCTGGGCTCGGGGTTGGCCGATGTACAGGCGCTGCCGGAACTAACGGCCAGGGTCTTCATGGCCATCATCAGCGCTTCGCCGTCGACCCAGGCGAAGCTCAAATTCAGGTTGCCCGGCAGCCGCAACCGGCGATCAGCGCACGCGGGGCCATTGAGCGACACACCTTCCAACTCGCCCGTGAGCCGCTCCAGTAGCCGGTCGCGCAGCGCGGCCAGCCGGTCGGCCTCGGCCGGCAACTCGTCGAGGCAGAGTTGGATGGCCCGGGCCAGGCCGACGATGCCCGGCACGTTCAACGTGCCGCTGCGTAAGCCGTGCTCCTGGCCGCCACCGTCGATCTGCGGTTGCAGCCGCACCGGGGGGCTCGAGCGGCGCACGTAGAGTGCGCCGACGCCTTTGGGGCCATACAGCTTATGGGCCGAAAAGCTCAGCAGGTCCGCGCCCAACTTGCGGACGTCGACCGCCATTTTGCCGACGGCCTGGGTCGCATCGCAGTGCAGCAGCACGCCGCGCCGGCGGCAGATTTCGGCGATGTCGGCGATCGGCTGGAGCACGCCGATTTCGTTGTTGACGAGCATCACCGAAACAAGAATCGTCGAGTCGGTGATGCCGTCGGCCACCTGCTGCGGATCGACCAGCCCGGCCTGCGGGCTGCCGGCTTGCGCCACGCCCAGCAACGTCACCTGGTAGCCGTGCCGGGCCAAGCGTGCCAGCGGATCGAGCACGGCCTTGTGCTCGGTGGCCACGCTAAGCAGATGATTGCCCCCAGCCCGATGCCGCTCGGCCACGCCGCGGATCGCGAGGTTGTTGCTCTCGGTGGCTCCGCTGGTGAACACGATTTCGCGCGGGCTGGCGCCGATGGCCGTGGCAATCGACCCCCGCGCCGCGTCAACCGCTTCCTTGGCCTCCCACCCAAACGCGTGGCTCACGCTGCCGGGATTGCCGAAGTGCTCAGAAAAAAACGGCAGCATCGCCTCGACCACGCGCGGATCGACCCGCGTGGTGGCCTGATTGTCCATATAGACCGAGCGGCTATCGGCATTCATCGGGGGCGTGGCCCTGGCGCGGTGATCGAATTCCCCACGCCTTTATTTTAGCCGAACAAGGCCCGCAGGGTGATCTGCGACCAGGTTTCGAAGCCGTTGAGGCTGGCCAGCAGGTCGCCGACGCGCGAAAAGCCGCAATCGACGAGGTCCGGCTCGCGGGG
>DATCFX010001123.1:0-1663 GCA_036509275.1 Pirellulales bacterium
AGCAATCGCTCCGCCAACTGCACATCACGCCGGGCACCTTCACTTTGGAAGGCGACGAAGCCCGGCAGCGTCTGGCGGTTACGGCCGTGACGATGGCGGGCAACGGCAGCGCGGACCCGGCTGCCCCGTCCACCGACTGTACGCTCACGGCCAAATACGCTTCGAGCGCCCCGGGCGTGGCCAGCGTCTCGGCCGACGGCATTGTCACCCCGCACGCCGACGGCACCGCCACGATCGAGGTCCGGGCGTTGGGCTGCGTCGCGCGAGCCGAGGTCACGGTCGAGCAGTTTGCCCAGCCGCGGGCCATCAGCTTTCGCAACCAGATCGTGCCGATTTTTTCCCGTTATGGCTGCAACTCGGGCGGCTGCCACGGCAAGGCCACTGGGCAAAACGGATTCAAGCTGTCGCTGCTGGGCTTCGATTCGCAATTCGATTACGCCGCCCTGGTTAAGCAAGCGCGCGGCCGCCGCGTGTTTCCGGCCGCGCCCGAGCAGAGCCTGTTGCTATTAAAAGCTTCGGCCAGCGTGCCGCACGGCGGCGGGCTCCGCATCAAGCGCGATTCGCCGGAGTATTCGCTGCTGCAGCGCTGGATCGAGCAAGGCGCGCAGCCCGGCTCGGCCGACGATCCGCAGTTAGTGCGCATCAAGGTCTGGCCGCAGGCGGCCGTGCTGGCCCGGCACGCGCAGCAACGCGTGTTGGTCACGGCCGAATATTCCGACGGCCACACGCGCGACGTGACGCACGAGGCCCAGTTCAAGAGCAATGCGCCGCAAGTGGCCGGCGTGGACGACGAAGGGCAAGTCACTACCGACGACGGCACGGGCGACACGGCCGTGATGGCCCGATATCTGGGCCACGTCGACGTCTGCCGCATCCTGGTGCCGCTGGCGTCGGCCGGCGGCCGCTGGCCGAAATTGCCGCCTGGCAACTACGTCGACCGGTTGGTCGAGGCCAAGTGGAAGCAGCTCAAGCTGGCGCCCAGCCCGCTGTGCGACGACGCGACATTCCTGCGCCGCGTGTATCTCGATACGATCGGCACGCTGCCCACGCCGGAAGAAGTGCGCGAGTTCCTGGCCGACAAAAATCCGCATGAAGGGGGTTCGCAGAAGGGGGATCCGCACAAGCGGGCCGCGTGGATCGATCGGGTTCTGGCCCGCAATGAATACGCCGACTTTTGGACCGCGAAGTGGGGCGAGTTGCTGCGCAACAAGCGGCGCACCGGCCGCGAAGCCCAGCGTGGGACCTACGCGTTTCATGCCTGGATCCGCAACGCGTTTGCCTCGAACATGCCGTACGACCGCTTTGTCCGCGGCATCGTGGCCGCGCAGGGCACGGTGGACCAGCATCCGCCGGTGATCTGGTATCGCGAGGTCCGCAACCTGGTGCATCAGGCCAACGACACGGCGCAACTGTTCCTGGGTACGCGGATCAATTGTGCGCAGTGCCATCATCATCCGTATGAGAAGTGGAGCCAGGACGACTATTACCAGTTCCAGGCCTTCTTCGCCCGGCTGGGCCGCAAGAGCGGCGAGTCGGCGGCCGAGCCGGCGATCTTCGTGCGGCCGGATGGCGAAGTGTTTCAGCCCGTCACGCGGCAACTGATGCAGCCCCGCGGGCTGGACGGTCCGCCGGTAGTCGTCGGCGACGATGAAGACCGCCGCCA
>DATCFX010001124.1:0-5842 GCA_036509275.1 Pirellulales bacterium
GTGGCCGTCCGCACGCTCGACCTGGGCTTGTTGCAAGCCGGCGCAGGCGTGAAAGGCGAGTTCGAAAGCCGTTTAAAGGCCGTGATCAGCGAGGTCAAGGCCTCGGCTCAACCGATCATCCTGTTCATCGACGAAGCCCATACGATGATCGGGGCCGGCGGCCAGGCGGGCCAGAACGACGCCGCGAACCTGCTTAAGCCGGCGCTGGCACGCGGCGAGCTGCGCACGATCGCCGCCACGACCTGGTCGGAGTACAAGAAATACTTCGAGAAGGACGCGGCCCTGGCCCGCCGCTTTCAAGTCGTCAAGGTCGAAGAGCCCGACGAAGAACAAGCCGTGAATATGATGCGCGGGCTGACCGCGACGCTCGAAAATCATCATCAGCAACGCATTTTGGACGAAGCCAACGTCGAGGCCGTACGGCTGTCGAGCCGCTATATCACGGGCCGCCAGCTTCCCGATAAAGCGGTCAGCCTGTTGGACACGGCCTGCGCCCGCGTGGCCATCGGTCACACGGCCACGCCGCCGGCGGTGGAAGATCTGCGGCGGCAGATCGAGCGTCTCGACGTGCAGATCGGTATTCTCCAGCGCGAAGCGGCCGTGGGAACCAACCATCATGAGCGCATCGCCGAGTTGCAGGCAGAAAAGGAACAAACGGCCGAAAGCCTGGCCGCGCTCGAGCAGCGCTGGAAAGACGAGGCCGATCTGATCGCCCGCATCCGCGAACTGCGCGGCCAATTGGAAGCGCACGCCGCGCCGCCGGCGGCCGCCGAAAAAACTGACGCGGGCAAGACGGCCCCACCGCCCAAGCCGGCTGTTTCCCCCGCCGACATCGAACGGCTACAGGGCGATCTCGACCGCCTCAACATTCAATTACGCGAATTGCAGGGGGAATCGCCCTTGATGCAAGTCTGCGTCGACGCCCAAACCGTGGCGGCCGTGGTCTCCGGTTGGACCGGCATTCCGGTCGGAAAAATGCTAACCAACGAAATCAAGACGGTCCTCGCGCTGACCGAGCAGATGGAGCGGCGGATCATCGGCCAGTCGCACGCCTTGGAGGCCATCGGTCAGCGCATCCGCACGGCCCGGGCCGGCCTGGTCGATCCGCGCCGGCCTATCGGCGTGTTTCTGATGGTTGGACCTAGCGGCGTCGGCAAGACGGAGACCGCTTTGACGCTGGCCGACATCCTGTACGGCGGCGAGCGGAACATGGTCATCATCAATATGTCGGAGTATCAGGAAGCCCACACCGTGTCGGGGCTCAAGGGTTCGCCGCCCGGCTACGTCGGCTACGGCGAAGGTGGCGTGCTGACCGAGGCCGTTCGACGCAAGCCCTACTGCGTGGTCTTGCTGGACGAAATCGAGAAGGCCCACGCCGACGTGATGGAGCTGTTTTACCAGGTCTTCGACAAGGGCGTGCTCGAGGACGCCGAGGGGCGCGAGATCGATTTCAAGAACACCGTGATCTTGCTGACCTCGAACGTCGGTACCGACACCACGATGAAGCTCTGCGCCGATCCGGAAACTCGACCCGAGCCGGAGGCCCTGGTCGAGGCCCTGCGGCCCGACCTGCTCGCCGTGTTCAAGCCGGCGTTTCTGGGACGCATGACCGTCGTGCCCTACTATCCTTTGGCCGACGACGTGATGCGCGAGATCATCCGCCTGCAACTGGGTCGGATCGCCACTCGGCTCCGCGAGACACATCGGGCCGAGTTCTCTTATGCCGACGACGTGGTCGAGGCCATCCGCCAACGTTGCCGCGAGGTGCATAGCGGTGCCCGCAACGTGGACCATATCCTCACCGGCAGCCTGCTGCCGGCGATTTCTCGGGAGTTTCTCAGTCGGATGGCCGAAGACAAGCCGATTCGCCGGGTCGTGGTCGGCCTGGGCCAGGATGGGGCCTTCGACTACCAGGTCGAGTGACGGCCCGGGGAGCCAGGGCGATAATTGTGGGGCAAATTCCCGGCAACCTTTGCCGGCGGGCAACGACAATCGTTGCGGGGCCCGGGCCATCACCGCCCGGATTGCGCGGGACTGCACGGAATCCATCAGCGTCCAATTCACGAGAGCGAGTACCATGGCGATCACTCAAGAAAACCGGCTGCTGGCTTTCCATTCGCCGCTCGGAAAAGACGTGCTGCTGCTGGATAGCTTCTCCGGCCGGGAGGCCATGTCCACCCCGTATCATTTCGACGTACACTTGCGGTCGGCGAACGATTCAATCTCGTTCGGCTCGCTGGTCGGAAAGCCAGCGGCCATCGAACTCAAGACGGCTGCCGGCCAGCGTTACTTTCATGGGATCATCAGTGAGTTTGTCCAGGACTCGAAGAACGAGGGCCTGGCGCTATACCATGCCAGCCTGGTTCCCTGGTTGGCGAACTTGTCGCACACGGCCGACTGCCGCATCTTTCAGAACAAGAAGGTGCCGGACATCGTCAAGCAGATCTTTCAGGACCTGGGCTTCAACGACTACAAGCTGAAGCTCTCGGGCAGTTACCAGCCGCGCGTGTACTGCGTGCAGTACCGCGAAACCGACCTGGACTTTGTCTCGCGACTGCTCGAAGAAGAGGGAATCTTTTACTTCTTTGAGCACACTGCCGACAAGCACACCCTCGTGATCGGCGACACCCCCAGCGTGCATCAGCCCTGCCCCGGCCAGTCCAGCGGCTCATACGTGCCCGCGGGAGGTGACCGCGGCAAGGACGCGATCCACAGTTGGACGCAACAACAATCGATTCGGCCCTCGAAGTACGTGATGACCGATTACAACTTCGAGACGCCGTCGACCGATCTGAAAGTCAACGCCCCCACCGTGTCCACCGTCGGCAAAAACGAAAAGCTGGAAGTCTACGATTACGAGGGGCGGTTTCAAAAGCGCGACGTGGGCGAGCGGTTGGTCAAACTGCGCATCCAGGAATACGAAGCCAGCCACACGCAGATTAGCGGTTCGGGCGATGTGCGCTCGCTCGTTCCGGGCTATCTGTTCGACCTGCAAAACCACTATCGCGCCGATTACAACGCCTCGTACCTGGTGACTTCCATCGACCACCTCGGGGCCAGCAACCTGCTGCCCGACCGCGGCGAAGCGACGTACTCCAACAGCTTCAATTGCATTCCGAAGTCGGTCCCGTACCGTCCCGCGCGGATGACGCCCAAGCCAGTGATGCGCGGCACCCAGACGGCGGTCGTCGTGGGACCCTCGGGGCAAGAGATCTATACCGACAAGTACGGCCGCGTGAAGGTCCAGTTTTATTGGGATCGCGAAGGCAAGCAGGACGAGAACAGCTCTTGCTGGATGCGCGTTGCCACGCCTTGGGCCGGCAAACAGTGGGGCCTGGTCCACATTCCGCGGATCGGCCAGGAGGTCGTGGTCGATTTCCTCGAAGGCGACCCCGACCAGCCGCTGGTGATCGGCTCGGTCTACAACGCCGAATTCATGCCCCCCTACGATCTGCCGGACAACCAAACTCAAAGCGGGCTGAAAACGCGCAGCTCAACCGGCGGCGGCAGCAGCAATTTCAACGAGCTCCGCTTCGAGGACAAGATGGGCTCGGAAGACATTTATTTCCATGCCGAGAAGGACTTTCACCGCGTCGTCGAAAACAACGACGACCTGCAAGTCACCAACGACCAGACGATCGCCATCCAACAAGGCAATCGCGAGGTCACGATCGCGCAGGGCAACGATACGCTGACGATCAAAATGGGCAATCACTCCACCGAGGTGCAACTCGGCTCCAGCTCGACCGAAGCCATGCAAACCCTCACGCTCAAGGTCGGCCAAAACAGCATCACCATCAACCAGGTCGGGATCACCATTAGCGGCCTTACTATTTCGATTCAAGGCCAGGTCTCGACCGATATCGACGGCATGATGACATCCATCAACGGCGACGGCATGTTAACCCTGGCCGGCGGAATCACCACGATCGGCTAGCAGCGGGACGAAACTATGAACACAATCAGCATGACCAAGGTGTCGGCGTCTACGGCCGCCGAAATCTGCCGCGGCGTAGCGCTGGGCGCAGAAGCGACCGCTCGGCTCAAAGAGCGTCAGACAGCCGGTGAATTCCTGGCCGTGCTCGCGCAAGCCGGGCTCCATGCCGATGCGTGCCGCTTCCTGGCCCACGCGCTGCCGAAGCGCGAAGCCGTTTGTTGGGCCTGCCTTTGCCTCCGCCAATCAGGCATCCCGCTGGCGCCGAAAGCCGCCGCGGCACTCGAGGCCGCGGAAACCTGGGTTCGCGAAGCGACGGATGAGACCCGCCGGGCCGCATTTCCGGCCGCTGAAGCCGCCGAGTTCGGCACGCCCGCCGGCTGCGCCGCGCTGGCTGCGTTTCTCAGCGGCGGCAGTCTGGCGCCGGCCCACCTGCCGGCGGTGCCGCCAAAAGAGCATCTGACTGCCACGGCTGTGATCGGATCGTTGACGCTCGCCGCCGTGTCGCTCGATCCGGCGCGCGCACCGGAGCAGTACCGAAAATTCCTGGGAATCGGGCTTGAGATCGCTCGCGGCGAGCGGCCCTGCGGCGTAAACCCGCCTCAGTTCGCGGCCCGCGTGTCGTGACGATTCTCTATTCCGTGGCAAACCGCATTACAACAAGGCGAAGATTATGGGAGCCCCCGCAGCCCGAGTCGGCGACATGCACGTTTGTCCGATGGTCACGGTACTGGTACCGCACGTGGGCGGGCCCATCTTGCCGCCCGGCGGCATCACGGTGTTGATCGGCGGCATGCCGGCCGCGCGCGCCGGCGACTTGGCGACGTGCGTGGGGCCGCCGGATGTGATCGTCCTGGGGAGCTTCACCGTGTTGATCGGCGGCCAGCCGGCCGCGCGCATGGGCGACCTCACCGCACACGGCGGAACCATCGTCCTGGGGTATCCACAGGTGCTGATCAATTGAGACCGCACATCAGCGGCGCCAGCAAACGCAGGCTGGACTCAGACTTGTCGAAAAAGTGTACCCGCCACTGGCCAGTCTTGTATTGGCAAAATAAACGGATCATGACAGTAAGGCCCGAGCCACAAGCCGCCGACCCCCACCGATTTGAGGCATTCGGTTGGGCGAACTCACTGGCATGAGCCGATACGGCTTTTAGCGGAATGCGCGGCAAGAGCGGATTTATGAACGAGGAGTAAGACTCCTGCGCGTAGCCTGACCCGATTCAGCCAAAGGCTCCTAGTTAGGCGTCTCACGGAAGGGAAAAATCATGCGGTACGGAATTGCGATTTTGGCGCTGCTGCTGGCCTCGGTAGTGATGCCGGTTTCCGCGGCCCACGCGGCCGGTTGCTGCCGGGCGATCATTCACAAGCATCAAGATAAGATGCAGGCCCATTGCAGCAAGATCAAGAGCAAGCACGCCGCCAACGGCGGGCATCACCTGTTCCATCATGGCCAGAATTGTCAATGCTGCCAGTGAGATTGTTGAAACCGGCAGCTACCGCTTCGACGGAGGATGCCGGCGCCCTCGCTAACTTCTCGGGGCACTCAGCGATGTAGCGAGGTTCCGCGGCGTCGGAGGATCGCGGCAGATGCCGCGTGTTCCGACGAGTCTTTGTACCGCGCGGTCGCCTGGCAGAATGACGCTGCACTTCCCGGTTCGTCTGCCGAAAGCGTAACGCCTAGGACTCATTCATGCCCTCTTCGGGGCCCTTTGATAATTGTTGCAAACGCCTGCTGACCGGGATAAGGATCGACCGAAAAATAAGGTTCATCCGACTAAAGCGTACTTGGCCTCGTGGATCGCGTAGATTTTGAGTTTAAGGAATTCCTGGTCGCGGAAACCATAAGCCTGACGCTTCATGGTCTTGATCTTGTTGTTGGTGCCTTCCAGCGGTCCACTGGAG
>DATCFX010001125.1:0-1949 GCA_036509275.1 Pirellulales bacterium
CAGGGTGCTGGCGCCGCCGCCCAGCCAGTACGTGCTGCCGACGCTGACCGCGCCGTTGGGGGCCACATAGTTGCCGGCGCCCAGCGTCGTGGCCGAGTACGTCACCGAGGCGCTGCTGCCGAGGAACATCGTGCCGTTGCCGATCTGGCTCATGGCCAGCGGCTGGGCATAGTTGGTCCCCAATTCCAGCAGGCCGCCGGAGGTGCTGGAGAGCATCGTCGTGGGGTTGACGCCGCCGTTTTGCAGCCGCACGACTGTCAGGTAGTTCTGATCGTAATGCACCTGCAACTGGCCGGGCGAAACGTTGGCGTTGCTGGTGAGCAGGGCCACGGCGCCGGGATTGATCGTCACCGTGCCCGTGCCGGCCAGGCTGCCGTTGTTGACGAACAGCAGCGAGCCGGAGTCCATCGTCAGGCCGCCGGAGAACTGGTAATTCGTCGAGGCGATGAACAGGTCGCCGCCGCTGATCTTGTTGATCGTGAAACCCGCCCCGCCGTCGCTGGCGGCGTTGAGGATCACCGACCCGCCGTTGGAGATCTCCGGGTCGCCGATCATGTTCATCTGGCTGATCTCGGGCGTGTAGCCGAGGGTCGACGACAGCGTCAGCGCCTGGTTCACGCTTCCCGAGCCGACGGTCAGGTCCAGGCCCACGATCTGGTTCGGCGCGCCGTTGTCATTGGTGGTCACGTTGATGGTCGACTGCGAATCGACATAGATCGGGTTGGGCAGCGTGAAGGCCGAGGCCACGATCGTGTTCACCAGCGGCGGATACGCGGTGTCGGCGAACGTGTTCACGCTGTTCATGCCGCCGTCGAGCGTGAAGGTAGTCGTGCCGTTGCCCAGAATCGTGATCGGGTTGGCCGTGGCCGCGGTGACGCCGCCGCCGACGCCGCCGGCTGCGTCGCCCGTGATGACGTTGGCCTGATCGGTGGACACGCGGTACTGCATGCCGCTGTATTCGACGATGCCGCCGGTGAACGTGTTGGCCGCGCCGCCCTGGGCCACGTTGCTGAGCACTAGCGTGCTGACGCCTTCCCTGGTCAGGGCCTGGCCGCCGGTCTGGGCAAACGTGCCGCCGCCGGTGATCTGGCCGGTGATGTACAGGTTGCCGCTGCCCAGGTCGATCATGTTAATACCGCTGCTGGCATTGCTGACGCTGCTCAGGTTCACCTGGCCGTTGATATAGCCGTTGGTGGTCGTGGTGATGACCACCTGCTGGCCCTGGGGACCGGTCGAACCGCCGAAGGTCAAACTGCCGGCGGCCGCGCCGCCGGTGGCCGCCGACCAGCCGAGGCCCACCGGAATGGCAGTCAGGCCGCCGCCCGAGCCCGCACCGCTGGGCGAACCGAGGCTAAAGCTCGCGCCGCTGAAGGTGAGCGCGTTCGCGTACGGCACGCCGGCCGCCAGCACGATGTTCGTGGCCGAGATCAGCCCCAGCGTGGTGCTGGACGTCAAGGTCACCCCGGCATTGTTCTGCGTGTTGGTGGTGATGTATTCGGGGCTGCTGCCGTCGTTGATGTAAATCGTGTTGCCGGCGCCGGGGCCAGCCGGGTCCGAGAAGATGGTGACGCCGCCGCCGTTGATCGAGATCGGGCCGCTGAAGGCCTGCGGCGAGTTAATGGTCAGGTCCCCGCCGCCGAACTTCGTCAGGGCACTGGTGGCGATGCCGCCGGTGAACAAGCCGTTGCTCTGCGCTAAGCCGATCAATCCATTGTTGCTTGTCGTGTTGATCGTGCCGTTGGTGGCGCCGGCGAAGATGAACGCCTCGACGTTGCTGTAGCCGTTGTTGAACACGAAGCTCGGCTGCAGCGTGCGGGTCGTGTTTCCCTCGTTGAACAGCAAACCGCCCGAACTGAGCGTGATCTGCGTGCCCACTTCGCCAGCCAGCCCGCTGGCGACGTTCGAGATATTGGCGTCGGCGGTCATGGCGTACAGGATCGGGCTGTCGG
>DATCFX010001126.1:0-1724 GCA_036509275.1 Pirellulales bacterium
CTGACCGCGGTCAAAAAGATCTGGGGCAGCCGGGTGACCACGGTGTTGCCGCGCCAAGGCCAGTATGCCCATGCCCCCGACGCCGCCTCGTACCCGGCGGCGGATCTGACGGTGGAGCGGATCGCAGACCTGCTGACCTATGACCTGCCCGCCTTCACGGGCCAAAGGCCGGGTCTGTGAACCCGTCAACCGGGCTGCTCCACCGAGCGGCTCGGCGAGCTGCGGCAAATAAAGCCGGCTGCCTGCGCTGGCGGCCGGACGATTTTGCCGGCGCTACAGCAGGTCGCAGACGGCGTTCCAGTACCGTGTCATCGCGGCGATATGGTCGCCGAGAGACTGGCCGGCGATGCGGTGGAGGTGGCCGCTTTCGTAGTAATTGGCCAAGGTGAGGTGCGTCACCCCGATCGATTTCCAAAACCGTGCCTGATCGCGCCATTCGGCCTCGGCGCCGGCGCCGACCGAAACCCGCGTGTCGATCCCAATCGCTGCCGGATCACGGCCGGCCTCTTCGGCATACCGATGCAGCTTGGCGATCGCCGTTCTGGCTTCCTCGCCGGGCGGGTAGGCGAGCGGCATCCAACCGTCACCCCATTTGGCGCAGCGGCGCAACGTCACGTCGGCGTGACCTCCGTACCACAACGCAATCTTGCGGCCGGTCGGCAGCGGGTTGATCCCAGCATCCTCGATGGCATGCCATTTGCCCTTGAAGCTGACATGCGGCTGCGCCCACAACGCCCGCATGACCTCAACCTGCTCTTCCGAGCGGCGGCCGCGATTGTGAAAATTCTCGTTGAGGCCGACGAACTCCACCTCGTTCCACCCGACCCCGATGCCGAGGCGGAAGCGGCCGCCTGACAGGACGTCGAGCGAGGCAGCTTGCTTGGCGACAAGCACGGCTTGACGTTGCGCCAGGATCAGCACCTGGGTGGAGAAATCGGCGATCCGAGTGCATCCGGCGAGAAAACCAAACAGCACGAACGGGTCGTGATAGAGGTCGGTCGAGCGGGCGCGGCCCTGCGTCCAACCGGGCCGGCTCGCGACATTGACCCCCAGCACGTGATCGGGGGCGGCGATGCCGTGATAGCCGATCGCCTCTGCCGCCTGCGCAAATTCCCGCAGGGTCGCCGGCTCGCCGCCAATATCGACAATCGGAACGGCCACGCCGAGCTTCATCTGAACCTCCGCCTCGTTATGTTCTCGTGCGCCAAGGAACCGCAATCAGAACATCGGCGTCGCGACCACCACCGTGGCGGGGCAGCCCGACGCCCTGGCGGGGCAGCCCGACGACAGCACAGCGTCAGCCGGACAGCGCCTGTGCGAGAAACGGCAAGCTCTCGTCCATCCGGTAATCGACACCGCTGTGGTTGTCGGGGAACTCGTCGTAGCGATGCGCAATGCCAAGCTGTTTGAGCCGCCGCACGAACCTGCGGGCGCCGTAGAGCAGATTGAACTGATCTTTCTCGCCGCAGTCGATGTAGAGCGCCTTCAGCCGGCGCAGATTGTTCGCCTGGGTTTCGATCGCAACGACCGGGTCTTGCCGCAGCCAATTCGCCCAGCGCTCCTCGATAACCTCGCAGGTGTCGAACGTGACCGGCAGCCGCATGCCAAGAAATTGCGTGGGATCGGGATCATAGCTGGCCGCCATCGCCAGCACGTTGATCGCCTTGAAGGAGCCCTCCTGATGCTTTTGGGCTGCTTCGAGCTGCTGCCACCAGCGCTCGATC
>DATCFX010001127.1:0-4346 GCA_036509275.1 Pirellulales bacterium
GGCGTCGCGCAAGTTGCCCAGCTCCAACGGCTGCGAATCGCTTGGGTTCAAGCCGGGATCGATCACGGTGTCAAAGGCCGGCGCGGTGTTGTCCCGCTGCAAATGTTGGATGTTCCCGGCGACCAGCCCGACGATCACAAACAGCAGCAGATGCACCACGATGCTGGGCATGTAGTACCGGGCGTGGTCGCCGCACCAATCGCCCATGCCTCGCCACAAGCCGCGGGGCGGCACGTCTGCCTCGAGTCCGGCCGCGGCCGACGCCGGCTCCAGCGCCGACAAGATCGAGGCCGGTTGCACGGCAGGCGGAGCGTAGCCCGGGGGCATCGCGATGGAAACCGGCGGCCCGCAAGGCAGCGGCGGGGGCAGCGGCATCAGCGAGGGCGCCCACATCGGCACGGACAGCGGCGGGGGCACCGGCATCGGCGGAGGCTGCGGTGCGGATTCGACCGGCAATGTGCCGGCTAGCAGTTGCAGCCGCACGCGCAGGCCGTCGTCCAACTCGGCCGGTTCGGAAAGCACCTGCACGGCGATCTGGTGGACCGCGGCCAGGTCGGCCAGCAGGGTATCGGACACGAGGCATCGCGTCTCGAAATCGACGACCTCGTCGGGTCCCAACTCATTGTCGACGTACGCTGCCAGCAGGTTGGCATCGAACTGGCCTTCGTCGGCCGGAACCTGGTCAACGGACTCGGCCGTCAGCCGCTGGAGCCGGGCCAGCAGTTCTTGGGCCACGGGGCTCTCGCCGATGAGGCCGGACAATTCCGCCGCCGTGGACGGAGGAAGCAGTCCGTGGCGGAAGGCGAGCAGCGCGCGCAGCGTCAACCGCATCTTCGACCCCAGGCAATGCGAACATCAGCCCAGCCGCGTGCGACAGCGACGCGAGCCCGGGCAACCCCAGCGCAAGTAATCTTCGCAGATCGCCGGAAAGAAGGCAATCTGGCCGCCCGGCCGGCGGTGGGCGGCCATGCCCAGGATCCGACCAAATAACCTCTCCGCGGCCCCGCTCCCTCAGTGGAGAGGGCGGGCTGAGGAGTTTCCGGCGGTTGATCTTTTCTCGACTATTGCTCGACGACTGTCGCCGATAGGAACCAGGTCCGGCGTTCCGTCGCGTCGATCCAAGTTTCGATCAGACTGGCCGTGGCAACGTCGTTTTCACAGGAACCACTGCGATTGACAACGCCGGCCGGGGAGATGGCTCGATCGATTCGCGGCGTTCGCCGATCATAAGCTGGGCAGACAGGGAAACTTCGCTAGACAGCTGCGATTCCCGAAGCACCCGTTTCAAAACAGCGTTTCACCGTTGAGCGTACCCTTTAATCGCCTTTTGAATCGCGGTTTGCACGGCCGTGCATTTTTCCGCTTCGGAGCCCACTTGCATGATGTGGAGAAACGCGTCCATTTGCAGGTCCGACGCACGGTGCGCGAAGGCGTCGTTCAGGCTTCCCGCACGCAGGTCGTAGATCTCGGGTGCTCGGCCGCAAGCAAAAAGCGTGGGTTGGCCCCAGGTTTTTTTGGACGTGTCGTACAGACAGACCCAGCGGTTCGAGTATTGGCCGTCACGCCGGACAAGCCATTTCTCGATCGCCGATTGTTCGAGGGCGGTCGTGGTTGGAAAACCCAGCCATCGGGTTTGATATTTCAGCGAGCCCGTCAGCGGATCGATCCAACCCAGGTCATGACGCGGGGAGGTGGTCACCACCGCGAGCAGGCCGAGGGCTAGCACTCCCGCCAAAATCGTCGTCCGCGGAGAACGGAACGCGCGATTGACATGCTTCGAATCCTGGTCCGGTGCGGAAGTCATGTTGCGGGCAGAGTCAGTTGCAGGAGCGCCACTCCGCGCTGGGCGACCTGGCAAATGCCTGACGGTCGACGCTGAATTCTAGGATGATAAGGTGCTAGGAGCCAAATTGCAATTTGGTTCCGGCCACCTTATCCGTCCACGAGAACCTGTGCCGCCCCATCAAGCGAAGTCCGAACAGGTCTTTGACGGGGGCAAAGGGCTACAAGTTCCAACTCCGACGCAAAACACGTGATTTAGTTGGCCGACAGTTGCTAGAATACCGGGGACCCGGGTGCCGTCGCTCGCATAAGCCAGCCAGCCTTCTTTGGTCTCTGATGCGCCCATTTCTTCGCTTCGGTCTTCGATCACTCTTTTTATTCGTGCTGCTGCTGGCCATCGCGCTCTCAGCGTGGGTCAACTCAGGACGACGACAGCAACAAGCGGTCGCGGAGTTGGGCGAGCTTGCTTTCAGCCTACGATATGACGATGGAACGACTAGCATCGGTTGGGGCTGCGGGCTGCAAGGCCACATCGAATCGCGTGAATCAGTGTTTCGGAACTGGACGAATGCCTGCTTAGGACGCGACTATGCCCGCAATGTTGATTTCCTGCAACTCAGCCGTTTTCCAAAGCCGGCCGAAGATCGGAAATTGGCGCTGCTTAGCGCTTTTCCTCGGCTGCGGTACCTGTCGCTGAAGGCCGACCGCCTAACGGACGTCGGAATGCGGTATATCTCCGGCTTGCGTGAACTGCGGTGGCTGTCCATTGAGGATGCCCCATTGGTGGACGATGATGCAGTAGCGTGCATCAGTGACATGAGTTCGCTTCGGATGCTGCGAATTGTCAACGCATCGTTAACCGACGACGGCTTGCCGGCTGTTGCCAAACTGACCGAGCTCAAGGGATTATCACTGCTCGACACGGACGTGACCGACGATGGGCTGGTACACCTGCTGCACCTTCGTAAGCTGACGGATCTGGCACTAGCCGGTCCTTCATTCGACGCGGTCGGGCCAGGTCTGATGAGGTTGCAGAAAGTCCTGCCTAATGTTCGGCTTCATCGCTCAAAAGCAGATCAATTCGGCGGTGCCGCACGCCGACAGAGGAGCACCGCCAAGCGGTGACCAAAGTCACCTCGAAAGCTACCGCCATGGACAAAAAGTTCGAGCAGGAGTCGCTGCAGAGGTTCGGTTGCATGATTCTGGCGGGGAATTTAAACGGGGTCGAATTTAAACGGGGTCAGAACGATTTCTGGCATTCCGTTCTGACCCCTTGTTTAAATGGCCCTTATTTTAGCTTCGCGTTCCGCTCACTTCGCCGCATCCGGTTGAACCTGGGCGAGAAGTTTTTTCGCTTCGGGCGATTTGTTGGGGAGTTTCTGGTAGATGGCCAGGGCGACGCGCGTGCCGTCGGCCTTGAGCTCGGGGACCTGGACCGCTTTGACGGCCAGGCGCAGGGCGTCGAGGGTCGCGGAACGGCCGAGGACCTCGAGCACCAGCTTCTGCTCGGCCGTGCGATGGGCGGCCGCGAAGGCCTTTTTGCACATCTCGACGCGCTGGCGGTCCGGCTTAACGAACTGCCGCGCCAGCCGGATGTAGCCGCGCAAGGCGCGGACCTGGTACTTTTCCTCCGGGGCGTTCTTCGCCAGGTCCAACAGCACGGGGGCCGCGGACACGTTCATCCATTGGCCCAGCGAACGCGTGGCGGCGTCCTGGAGCTGCGGCTCGGAGTCCTTGCCCGCGGCGCCCAGCGTTTGCAGGGCCTTCTCGCCGCCCATGGCGCCGAGAATCTCCAGCAGCAGGCACTTCGTCGAGAGCGACGCGCCGGACATGGCCGTCGCGAGCTGCTCGGCACAGGCCTCGCTCTCGGGCATGCGGACGCACGCCGTGCGCAGCGCCTGCTGAGCCACCTGCGCATCTTCCGGATGCTTGGGCGCCGTGGCCTCGGAGACCAACATGGAAAGTTCGTTGATGCCGATCGTGGCCCCCAGTGCCGTCCAGGCGGCGCCGCGAATCGCGGCCTGCGGATCGTCGGCCGCCTTGAGCAGGTACGGCTGCGCGTCGATGCGCCGCAGCCCGATCAGCTCGATCAGTACCGGCAGCGAACTGCCTTGGGCATCGGCCAGGCGAGCGGTGATGTCCGCGTCGACCTTCTGGCCCGGCAGGCCGGCCAGCGCCGCTTTCGCCGCTGTGGCCAGTTCGCGGTCGTCGCCGGTGGCAATTTGCAGCAAGGGTCGGACGCAGGAGTCGTCGCCCAGGCGCGGAAGAACCTGCAGCGCCGCGAGCCTCACCTGCTTCGGGCCGCTGCCGGCCGCTTCGAGCACGGCAGGCAGGACGGCCGTGTCGTGACGATCGGCCACGACGTGCAGCAGCAAGGCGGCCCGGTCCGGCGACGCGCCCACCAGTTCGGCCACCAGCATTTTGGCGACTTCAGGGCCCGACACCTCGCGGGCAGTGGTCAATCCGAGCCGGAAAAAGTCGCGGTCCGGCGATCGTAGTTGTTCGACGAGCAGCGTGATGCCATCGGAGTTGCGGGCGAGAATCGCGCCGCGCGTCGCCTCGAG
>DATCFX010001128.1:0-6211 GCA_036509275.1 Pirellulales bacterium
AAGGCTCGTCCGGCTAGAGCAAGCCTCGCGCGTCCCTGCCAATAAGCCCACGGACCGCGCTCCGTGGGTTCGCGAGTCGTAGTGGAAGCCGCGCGACTTCCGACGAACCATACGAGCGACTTCGGAATTCTCACGAATTCCGCTACGGGGTGACTTTCCCGTTCATTGGCCGGCCTTCGCCGCGTTCATGCCGAAGTGCCGCTTGAAGAAGTCGAGCATTTCGCCGCCGACGTTTGGCCGCCTGGTTTTGCCATCGTCGGTGCTGATCAGCACGCACTCGATGCCAAGATCGTCCATCCGCTTTTTCAGCAGCTTGCCGAAGTTAGGATGATGAATGCCCTGGCCGGGCCGGGCATCGGCCGGCAGCGGGCCGTCGGGTTCGTTGTAGACCATGAACACCGGCGGATCGTCCTTCGTCAGCCAGGTGATGGCCGCCGACTCATCGTACAACTTCTGCTGGGCCGGCGTCGGGTGCAGTGCCTCTTCGGCATTGTGCAGGCCAAAGACTTTGAAAATCGACGGGTGCTCCCAGGCCCGGCCGCCGATTAGCTCGCGAATCTCGATCGGATCGTACGTCGGCTGGCCGCCGAAGCTGCCGACGCCACAAATCCGCGTCGACTCGCGCAGCACGGGATCCGAACTGCCAGGGTCAGCCAGATCGGGATGAAAGCCAATCCACAGCGAAATACCGGCTCCGGCCGAGCCGCCAAAACACGCGACCCGCTTGGGATCGATGTTCCACTCGCCCGCTTTGCTGCGCAGGAACTGCACCGCCCGCGCACCATCCATTTGCGGCGCAGGAAAGATCACCTGGTCGCCGTCGACAAATCGATAGTTGATCGAGGCGAAATGAATGCCCGAGGCGTTCAGGATCTTGACCATGCCCGGGTTGACGCCCTGCCGCTTGTCGCCCGCTACGAAGCCTCCGCCGTGGATATGCACCAACAGCGGGGCGGGCTTGTCGCTCGCGGCCTGGTAAAAATCGAGCACGTTGCGTTTCGCTGGGCCGTATGACACGTCGGCATACGTCGGTTCGAGTTGCAGCCGGGCCGCTGGCGGTTGGGCCGCTGCACAACTCGCTAGCGAGAGCATCGCCGCCAGGCAGCCCAGAGCGACGTGACAGAATGAGAATCGGCGCATGGTGTCGTCTCCAAAGTTGCCGGCGCTGGGGCCTTGCGACTTACGCTACGTAGCCCCGGCGAGCCGAGCCGGGCGGGGCTTATGTCGAGCGTCGGCCCTTGGTCCCGCTCGGCTCGCGGGACCTACGGTCGCAGCCCGGTGCCTTGCGGTCCCCCCCATCTTATTCCATGATTCCCACGCCCACCACGCGCTCGCTTACGATCTTTTCAGTGGTTACAATTTCGATCTCGGTAGCCCAGCACACCATCCCGCCCGACTCGGAATTCCCGCCGATGAAAACTTCTTGCATATTGACCGTTTGTTGCGCATTGATCGCCCTTCCAACCACCGCCATTGCAGCCCCATCCAAGGCCGCCGCGAACAAGCCTGCCCCGAAAAAGCCCGCGCCCACCCAGGCCGATGTCTCGTACGGGCAGCACGCGCATCAATTGCTGGATATTTACGTCCCGCCGCAGGGCAAAGGCCCGTTTCCGGTGGTGATGTGGTTCAGCGGGCTGTGGGCTCCGAGCAAACAAGTGCCGGACCTGAATCAATTTTTCCCTCACGGCTGTGCGGCGATTGCCGTCGAGATGCGGACGATGAAGGACGCGACGGACGAAAAGATCGATCCGCCGATTTCGGTTTGTTTGCTCGACGCCCGGCGGGCACTGCAATTCGTGCGGTTGAACGGGGCAAAGTGGAACCTCGATCCCAGCCGGATCGCCGTGGCCGGCGGTTCTCAAGGCGCCCTGCCGGCGCTCTATCTGGGCTGCGAGGGCGAGCGTGCCGACCCCAACGCGAGCGACCCGGTGGAGCGTGTTTCGACCAAGGTCACGTGCGTCGGCGCCTATCGCAGTCAGCCCAGCATCGACCCCAAACAGATGCAAGCGTGGGTGCCGGGCGTGAAATGGGGCGCGCCGGCGCTGGGCTACAACTTCGAGGAATCATTGAAACGGCGTGACGACCTGCTGCCGAAGATTCAAGCCTGGTCGCCCGACGCGCTGGTCAGCAAGGACGCCGCGCCGATGTACTTCGAGAACGAATGGGGGCTGACCAAGCCCGACGACATCAAGGTCGAGAATTACGACGTCCACTCCCCGCGTTGGGGCGTCGGCTTTCAGAAGCTCGCGCAAGCGCGCGGCGCCACCTGCTACCTCAAATATCTCGGCCACCCCTCGGAAAAGTATTCCGACATCTGGGACTTTCTCGTCAAGGAGCTGACAGCGCGGCCGCAGGGCAACGCTAACGACAAATAAACGGCAATTGCTGACAGTGGCCAAGCGCGTAGAGATTGTCGACGAGGCGAAAAGATGATCGGCGACTTAATCTGGGCCGCGGTCGTTGTAAACCACGGCACCATCGCTGATGCCTTGTGGCGAATTTCGGACCGTCGGTTGCGCGCGCCGCGAGTAGTGGCAGTGTGTTCGACGATTGCGACCATTGTCAGTTGGGGAGTCGCTCGCAACGTCGGGAAGTGGCCCAACGTTGAAGTTTCCTTTGGTATACTTGGGTGGCTGTGCGCGTTTCTATTTGTCGCGTCGGTTTTATTCGGGGTTTATGTCACCATTCGGATACGCCAGCCCGTATCGCAGCGTGCCGACTCCGATTGCAAAGCCTAAATCCAACGTTTAGGCGTCGGGCGCATGGCCGGCCACCAGCAGTCTGGCGAGCGATTGGGCGAGCGTGTCGAGCGTGGCTTTGTCGGGCAGCGTGATCGTCAGCCGAGGCTTGCCGTTGGAATCGTCGCTGACGCAAGAGCCCAGGCCGGCGCGGAGGTCGGCGACCAGCGCTTGCGGAGGCTCGGCAGCCTGCTGCGGGGCCATCAACTCGCCGAGCAACTTGAAGGCCGCCCCCAACAGCTCGCCGCCGGCCGCGGCCACGCGATCGCGGTGGGCGTCGGAAAAGTCGCGCGCCGTTTGCTCACTCTCACGCTGAACCGACTGGTCGACCGGAGCTTCCGGCCGGGCTCCCAGCAAGACTTCCAAGCGACCTTTGAGCTCCAGCATGCCGCTGGCCAACTCGACTTCGTCCACGTCCGACTCGGCGTCGAGCGCGGCCAGGGCAAGATCCTTTTTGGCGGCGATCGTGCCGAGCAGATTTTCTTCGAGGGTTCGCTCGGTGACTAGCACAAACGCTTGCACGGGCCGCTTCTGGCCCATGCGATGCGCGCGGGCGATCCGCTGTTCGAGCACCGCGGGATTCCAGGGCAGATCGACGTTGATTACCGTGTCGGCCGCTTGCAGGTTCAAGCCGGTCGAGCCGGCGTTGCTGGTGAGAAACAGCCGGCAATCGGCCGAAGTCTGGAAGCGGTGGACCAACTCGGCCCGCTGCTTTTGCGGCACGCTGCCGTCCAGCCGGACGTAGCCCAGCTTGCGCTTGGCCAGCAGCGGCTCGATCAGGTCGAGCATCGTGGTCCATTCGGAAAACACGATCACCTTGCGCTGCTGCTCGTCGAACAGTTGCTCGAACAGCTCATCGAGCCGGGCCAGCTTCGTGGAATAACCGGGCGCTTGCTTATCGACCAGGAAGGTGCTATCGGCCGCCATACGGCACATGAGCAGGGCCTTTTGCAAGCGCAGCAGGTCCATTTCGGAGATGAATTTTTTGCGGACGATCGTGGCCACGACCCGCATGTGTGAGTCGTGCAGCGCGAGCTGCTCGTCGCTGGGAGCGATCCGCACGAACTCGATGGTGCGCGGCGGCAAGTCCAGCCGCACGCTGTCGCGCGTGCGGCGCAGTAGGATGGGCTTGAGCGTCTCGCGAAGTTGGCTGAGGTTTTTGTAGCCCAGCACTTTGCCCTTCTCATCCATGATGCGGTGCCGGTTGAAAAAGCGGAAGCCGGGGCCCAAGCGGCAATCGTCGACGAACTGCACGACGCTGTACAACTCGTCGAGCCGGTTTTCCAGCGGCGTGCCCGAGAGGACCAGGGCGAAGCGCGACCGCAGGGCCTTGATGGTGCGGCTGGTCTTGGCTTCCCAATTCTTGATCCGCTGGCCTTCGTCGAGAATGATCAGGTCCCAGCCGACGCCCTCGATGGCCAGGATGTCGCGCAGCACCTGCTCGTAGTTGCAAATGGTGAAGAAGCAGTCGTTGTCGTATTGGCCAGCCCGCTCGGCCACGGGCCCGCCGACGAGTTGCACCGAACGGCCGCAGCAGCGCTCGATTTCAGCGCGCCACTGCGATTTGACCGAAGCCGGGCAGACGACCAGCACGCGGCGGATACCAGCCTCGCGGGCCAGCAGTTCGGCGGTGCCGATGCCTTGAATGGTTTTGCCCAGGCCCATGTCGTCGGCCAGGATCGCGCGGCCCGCGCCGGCGGCAAAGGCGACGCCGTCGAGTTGATACGGCAGCAGCGGGAGGTTGAGCAGGGTTTTGCGGAGCGGATGGTTGTGGGGATCGCGGCGGATGGCGGCCGTGGCATTGCGCATGCGGTCTTGTGCCAGTCGCTGCTGAATGAATTCCTCCGCGTCTGGATAAAGCGTAACGTCCTGGCCCAGCTGCTGCGCCTTGGCCAACCGCTTGAGCAGATCGTGCATGTCGTCGATCGGCCGATCCGCAAGCGGCGCGAAGAGCTTTGCGGCCGCGTCGCTGAGTTTCCGCGGCATTTGCAGCCAGAGCGACACGCCGCCGACATAGCGCAAGTGCAGCGCCAGTTGCTTGGGGGCGTAGGGCTTGCGCAGGACTTGCGGCGTAAAGCGGCGTTGCACGCTTTTGAGCACGCGCATCACGTGCTTGCAGGTGCCCAGCGTGTTGGTGCGGAAGTCGGGACACGAGCAAAACGATTGGCCCGGTTCCATGCCGCGCAGGGCCACGCGATAGGTCTTGCCGCTGAGCGCGTTGGTCACCGCGTAATCGGCCCAGGGCGTCGTCGCGTCGCCGGACTTGAGCGTCATTTTTTCGGTCTTAGCCCGCTCGGCGCGTTCGGCCAAGGCCCGGGCCACCAGGTCGCCTTCGGCCAGGCTCTCGACCGGCGCTCGCGGCGGCGGGGGCGGCTCGGCCAGCCCCAGGGCCGATTTCTCTTCCAGAATCAGCGAGAAGGCGGCGGCCACGTGCTCGCACGCGCCGGGGGAGCCGATACGCTGGCAGCCGGTGCATTGCCAATGCAGCCGGTTGCGCGCTTCGGCCATCAGCGTAATGTTGACGGTCAGCGGCCCGCCGCTGGCCGTTTCGCCGGGAAAGCGCAGCCGGAACAGATCCGCACCGAGATAAACATCTTCGGCGAGTTTGAAATCCCAGGCGTTCGCATGCCGCCGGATGAGCGTCTTGCCCGTGGGTCCCAGCAGTTTGCAAACGTCCGTAAAGCTGAGCCGCGAGAGTCGATCTTTCAGCGAGAGCTGATCGCTCGCACGCACCGGACGGGCAGATGTCTTCATGACTGGGCAACTCCTGAAGGGACGAGGCCGATCAACGGCCGTTTGCGGCACTTGGTGGCCGTGCATTCCGATCAATGTACGCGACGCGGTAGACAAAAATCAACCGGCCCAGCCCGCCCCGAAATTGAGGCCTGGTGGTGAATGCGGTTAATGCAGCTTGCAGCTCGCGGTTTAAGGTAAAGGGGACAGTCGACTAGGCGAAGGGAATTGGGATGGCAGCTCCGCTGGAATCGAGCCGCATCGTCATCGCGGGCGGCAGTGGCTTTTTGGGTATTTCGCTGGCGCTTCGCTTAGCGGAGCTCGGAGCGTCGGTCGTCATTGTGTCTCGCCATGCGCCGAAGGTGCCCGGGCCGTGGCGGCATGTGGCTTGGGACGGCCGCACGCTCGGCGACTGGCGCCGCGAGTTGGACGGCGCCGCCGGGCTGGTCAATCTTGCCGGCCGCAGCGTCGATTGCGTCAAAACGCCCGATCACCAGGACGAGATTCTCCGCTCGCGCGTGGAAGCTACGCGCGTGCTGGGCCAGGCGATGCGCGCGATCGACTCCCCGCCGCCGGTGTGGGTTCAGATGGGCACGGCCCATATCTACGGCGATCCGCCCGAAGCGGTTTGCACCGAAGAATCGCCGTTTGGGTATGGTCTGGCACCATTCGTCGGGCGGGCTTGGGAGGATGAGTTCCGCGCCAGCATCCTGGCGTCGCAGCGCGGCGTGATTCTGCGG
>DATCFX010001129.1:0-1276 GCA_036509275.1 Pirellulales bacterium
CCAGCGGTAGACCCACGCATGGCGGCCGCCGGCCAGATGGCTCCAAGGCACATCGGCGCGCGGCAGCCGCTTACCAATCGCGTTCTCCAGCGTGCCGTAGTCCCGCAATAAGGTGGGTGCCCGCACAAATTGCAGCGTCCGCAGGCAGGCATGGCCGAGGAGGTGGATCAAAGCAATGTAGCGCAGCCCCAGGCCGATCTCGGCCACGATGATCCCCACCTGCGACAACGACGCGAAGCTGAGCGCCGATTTGATGTCCGTTTGTACGCTGGATGCCAGGTACGCGAACACGGCCGTCGCCAGCCCCACGAGCACCACGATCGCACACAACAACGGCGAACGCTCAACCAGCGGGCTGACCCGCAACAACAGAAACGCGCCCAAGTGTACCGACAAGGCGCCGTAGAACACGGCGCTCGAGGGCGTCGGCCCTTCCATCGCCCGAGGCAGCCATCCGGCAAACGGCACCAGTCCCGATTTGCCGGCTGCGGCTACCAACAGCAGCAAACCCACGACAAAGGCGTCGTGTACGGCGATGGTCGAGTACTCGTCGGGCCAGAGGCCACGGCCCAGTAATTGGTCGAAATCGCCTTCGCCGGTCAAGTGGCGCATGGCCACGGCGGCCAGCAACAGCGCGGCGTCCGAAAAGCGATACACGGTCCAGACCCAAAGTCCGTTGCGCGCCGGGGCGGCGCGCTCCTGGAAAAACGCGACCAGCAGCGCCGACGATAGGCCGACGAACTCCCAGCCGGCAAACAGCGTTTCCACCGTGCCGGCCAGCGAGGTCAGGATCATGCCCAGCAAGAAGATGGCGTACAGCACGAAGAACCGGTCGAAGCCCCGTTCGCGGTGCATGTAACGGCTGGCAAACGCGCCGATCGTGCCCGACAGCGTATACGACAAAATCGCGAACGGCACCGACAGCCGATCGAACACGAACTTGACCGAAAAGTGATAGCCGGGAATCACCACCCAATCGCCCACCTCGACGGCCATGTGCCGGCTATGAGTGCCCAGCATGATTGCCAGCACCGCCAGCGCCGCCAATAGGCCGAACACAGTCGCCGCGGACACCAGACGCGTCGTCGTTGCTTCGGCCAGCTTGAAGTTCAGCAGCGTCGAAACGCCCAGCACCAGCGTCAACACCACCGGGCTGACGACGACGACCAGCCCTAAGAAGTTGATCCATGTCTGGTAGTCGGGCATGGCTCAACTTCGGTTCGAGTTGGGACAACGCCGGCCATCTTGCCGGCCGCAACGGGCACTCATTACGGTT
>DATCFX010001130.1:0-1280 GCA_036509275.1 Pirellulales bacterium
TTCGGCGCCCTCCATTTGCACGCGTTCGAACTCGCCGGGCGGGGCCACGACTTCGAAGTCGGCGCCGGCGCTCCCCTGCTCGAGCACGGGGGTGGCGATCCAGGCGTGAAACTTGCCGACCGGCGGCTGGGCCAGCGTGCCCTCGAAGACGCCGCGGCCCGCAGGGTTGCGGCGCAGTTGCAGGCGGCGCGTCTGGTGGCCTTGCTGTTCGATCACGATGGTCACGCCGTCGTCGGCGGCCGGAGCGCGGCGTTCGTCGATAAAGCGGACGCGGAACTGGGCCGATTCGCCGCGCCGGTACTGGCGGCGATCGACCGAAAGGTCCGCCCAGCGGTCTTTGCCCAGCAGCTTGGCACGGCTCAAATAACGCAGCGTTTGCACCCAATAGCGGGCGAAAAACACATCGCCCACCCGAAAGCGCCAGCGCCAGGTTTCGTCGGTGGCATGAAACAGCACCTTGCCCGAGCCGACGTATTGCAGCGCCACGACCGGCGTCGTGCGGCCGTCGTCGCCCAGGCGCGTAGCCAGCACGCGGGCGGCCGGCTTCAGTTCGGCCGCTTCGAACAGCCAGTACAGCGGCGGCAGCCGCCGCCAAATCGCGGCGTTCTCCTCCGCCGTGTCGCCCAGCGCCATCGTCGGCATCGCGGCGCCCAAATCGGTCGGCTGCACCTGGAAACCGGCCGAATAGAGCGCCGCCCCGACCGGCTCGGTCGTCGTCTCGCCCAGCTCGACCGGCAACAGCGGCGCCAGCGGCGTGTCGCGATAGGCCACCGGCGTGAACTCGGGGCCGGCAATGAAGATCACGCCGCCGCCTTTTTGCACGACGAAGGCCGCGATGTTCTGCATCGCCGTCAGGCTAAGAAAGGCCGGGTCCACGTCGCCGAAAATGATGCAGTCGTACTCGAGCAGTTCCGTCTTGCGCTCCGGAAAAACCCGCAGCGCCGTCTTGTCGGTTTCGGCATAGTCCAGGTCGGCCTCTTGCAGCACGGTTTTGAGCGCCACGGTGGCGTCGCGCGAAAGCATCTGCTTGAGATACCGAAACTCGTAATTGGGATAGGACTGCACCAGCAGCACGCGAATCTGCTCCTTGCGCACGCTCACCAACCGCTGCTGCGAATTGTTGTCGGGCTGGATTTCGTCGCTCAAGTGCTCGACTTCGACGACGTATTCGAACTCGCCCACCTTGTCGGGCCGGTAGGGCAATCGCAGCCGTTGGGGTTTGCCATCGGGCCCGGCCGTCACGTCGAGCGTGGCCAGCGGCGTGCGGTCGCCGCGGCGGT
>DATCFX010001131.1:0-1004 GCA_036509275.1 Pirellulales bacterium
CCCAGCCGCTGACAGGAACAGCGCAGACGTTCTGAATCGGCCACCGAGTGATTATGTAGCAAAGAAGGCCAGTTGCTGCGGTGTTTGGGTCTTGGGAAAGTTCAAGTGTGTTGAACGAACGTTTCCGGGACTTTAGCACAGGAGCACTGGCCATGGCTGAGTTTATCATGGTGGCTTGCGATTTGCACGACAAGACGATGGTGTTGAAGATCGCCCGTGGGCGGGAGGCGGCGGAGAAACTCTTGATCCAGAACACGGCCGCGGGTCGGCGGCGGTTGATCGAGCAGTTGCGTGAGCGCGTCGGCAAAATTCCCGACGGACGGGTGATCTTCGCCTACGAGGCGTCGGGTTTGGGCTTTGGCTTGTCTGACGAGTTGACGGCGGCTGGCGTCGAGTGCCACGTGTTGGCGCCGACGAAGATCGCCCGCTCGACGCAGCAACGACAGCAGAAGACCGACGAGAAGGACGCCGAACTGATTTTGCAGCTGCTGCGTGGCCACGTGTTGGCCGGCAATCCGCTGCCGACGGTCTGGATTCCGGACCTGCCAACCCGCGACGACCGCGAGTTGGTCCGGGCCCGGCTGGACGCGTCGGAAAAAGGGGTGGCGATCAAGACCCAGATCCAGTCGCTCTTGAAACGCCATCGTTTGATTCGGCCCACGGAGTTGAAGAGCGCCTGGACGAAAAAAGCGGCGGCCTGGCTACGGCTCGTATCGCGTGACCCTGCGGTCGGAGCGGGAACCCGCGGCGCCTTGGCCAGCCTGGTGCGGCAATGGGAGTTCTTGGAGGAAGAATTGCAGCGGCTCGACGACGCGGTTGGCGAACTGGCTGCCGCGCCGCGCTATTGCGTCCCGGTCGCCGAACTGGTGAAGCTGACCGGAGTCGGTGTCTTGACGGCGTTAGTCTTCTTGAGCGAGATGGGCGACGTCTCGCGGTTCGCCAATCGGCGGCAAATCAGCGCTTATTTAGGACTGGCGCCGCGGAGTTACGAGAGCGGCGCGGCG
>DATCFX010001132.1:0-2307 GCA_036509275.1 Pirellulales bacterium
CACTCATCAAAAGTGAGCCTTGCTGCACGGGCCGGAGCTTGAGTAGTTGCTGGACGTTCCAGGTCGTGACTTCGCCATCAATGGGGCTGAGCACCTTGAGCTTTTCGCGCTTGGCCTGGTAGAGCCCCAACTGCTGCTCAAGGCTGTTGATCTGCTGGTGCAGTTCGCTGCGCTGACCGGCCAGGCGGTTGCGTTCTTCCAGGCTGAGTTTTTTGCCCTCGTTGTAAATCGCGCGCTCGATGGATAAGAGCTGCTCCTGGGCGGCGGCCCGCTTGCCAGTGACGTCTTCCATCGCGACTTCCAGGTCGGTGTTGCGCATCACGGCCAGGAGCTGGCCCTTGTGGACCGGCTGGCCGTGGTGCACGAGGATGTCTTCCACCGTTCCGTCGACCGCGGCAAACACGTCGCGCCGAGCCACCGGCTGCATCGTGCCGTCGCTCGCCAGGTTGTAACGGTAGGGCACGATGAACATGGCCAGCAGCAGCAGCAGTACGCCCCCGCCGATGGACAGCGTCTTCGGCAGCGTGCGGGCCTCGACGACCCAGCGGCTTTTGCCGATCGCTCGCCAGACGGGCATCAGAAACAAGTGCTGGTGCTCGAGTGCATTGCCCAAGGCCGCGCCGCCGTGGTCGCAGACCACCTCGACGCGCTGCAGCAGGCCTTCGCGGACGCGCGTGTCTTCGATTTGCTCGATGATCAGGGCGCCCAGCGGCTCGCGATCCAGCTCTTCGGCCTCGACCGTGCCCAAGGCCAGCGGGCGGTACAGCGGCAGCACGCCGACCTGCTTGGAATGCGAATCGTCGACGTATTCCTGCATCGCCTCTTCGACCTGTGGTGCAAAGTCGGACGTGTCGCCCGAGTACCACACGGCGTCGCCACTGGCCGCGACGGTGCTGGCCAGGTTGTTCAAAAGCGTGACGGTGTTGCTGCGCGAGTCGAAGGTATCCTGGCCGCTGATGGCTTCGATGCGGCACTTGTTGCCACGCCGCAGCGCCACGCTGACGCGGTCGCAATCGATCAGCCGGCGGCCTTCGTTGGCGATGGTAAACGCCACCTCGCGCGGGTCGAGACTGCCATGTACGGTGCGGGTAAACTGTTCGAGCTGCGACCACAGCGCCTGGCGATCGGTAAAATGCCGGAGCTGCCGGTTGCGGAGAAAGTCGGCGGCCAGCTCGCACATCTGCATCAAGAAGCGCAAATAGCCGCGCTGCGTCTTCATCGCGGGATTGGGCCGCTGGAAGATTTCGATCACGCTGCGCGTCTCGGTGCCGACCTTGACCGGTCCCAGCACCAAGAGAAAATCGGTCGGGTTCGAGCCCTGTTCGGCACTGCCCGAGTGCGGCGCGACCAGGGCGCCCTCGCCGCTAGCTAGCACGCGTTGCACTAGCCGGCGATGCGCGAGCAGGTCTTCCTGCCGCTCGGGCATCCGCGCTTCGCGAAAATTGTGCTGATATTGCAGCTCCAGGCCGCTCTCGCCCGGTGTCCAGACGGCCCCGCCCACGGCAGCCAACGCACTGACCACGCGGTGCAGAAACTCGCCGAAAAAAGCTTCCGGCGAGGCATCCTGCTTGCTGAGCGCGACGATCTCGCCGACGAGGCCCTGGATCTGCTGTTGAGCCTGCTCGACCAGCCGCGGGTCGAACGACTCTTCCGTACGCATTTCTTCGGTGCTCATAATGCCGCCGGATGTCTCAGTGCGCGGATGAAATGCGAAGCGGCCCAAACTCTGGTGGCCCAGCTATCAGTAGCCCAGCGATCAGCGGCCCAGCCTTCGAGACAGGAAACCAGCCGCGATTGGCGAGGTCTGCAACTACCGCGCCCGGAGTCCAATCAGGCAGGCGTAAGCAGCTTTCAGCCATGCAGCCGACAGATCGTCCTGGCTGCGTCGGCATAGTCAAAAAGAAGGGGGCTAGCTTCACAACATTAGCCACCTTTCCAGCACCAGTCCAGAACTCGCCCCGCCAATTGCTAGCAAAGTCTTAGGCCCATTACTCTTAGGGCAGGTTTGCACCGATCATTCCGAGTTTGACACTTGGGATCGACCGAAAAACAACTTCCGTTTTTTTGGCCCCTCACCCTGCCCTCTCCCGCGAGGGGAGAGGGGTTGCCGAGAAGTTATTTTTCGCTCAATCGCTTAGGGCCGCGGGCAACATAACGTCCCGGGGCGTTCGCGTACACGCCAGCAAGGAGATTCTCACACACATCGGCAGGTTGTGAAATGAATTCTACCCGCAAAAATGTGCCGCGGCGCAGGCCTCGAGTCCGCAAAAATATCGTGCGGCCCAGGCCGCCAGTCGGCGCGGAACG
>DATCFX010001133.1:0-6316 GCA_036509275.1 Pirellulales bacterium
CCGGCAAGAGTCGCGGTCGATCGTCGGCGCCAGCATCGTCCGTAATTATTACAGCGCCGACATCGACCCCAACGGCGCCCTGACGCAAGTCAACTCGCTGGCCACGGCCGCGATCCCCAATCTGCCTCCCGGTACGCTGCCGCCGGTGGTCTTGCCCTTCGATCCCACGACCGTCATACCGGCTTGCCTGGTGGCCTTGGACAGCAAAACCCAAGGCGAAGCCATCCTCTACGACGTCGGACGCTACGAAGTCCGCAACATGATCATGAGCTCGCCGGGCGCCGTGGCGCCGGTGGTCTACGGCGGCAAGCTGCGGGCCATTCTGGCTTATATCAACCGCTCGAAGATGCAGGCCCGCGGACTGTCGCCCCTGGACGTGATGCAGGCGCTGGACGATTACAACTTGTTTTTGCCGACGGGCGACGCCAAGTTCGGCACGACCGACTACGCCATCGATTCCAATTCGATGTTTGCGCTCGTGGATCGGATGGGCGATATCCCGCTGCGGACCCAGCACGGCAACGCAGCCTATCTGCGCGACGTGGCCACGCCGATGGACGCCAGCCTGATCCAAACCAACATCGTCCGCGTCAACGGCCGTCGCCAGGTTTATATCCCCGTCTATCGGCAGATGGGCGCCAGCACGCTGAAAGTCGTGGACGACCTCAAGGCGGCCGTTCCCACGATGACCGCCCGGCTCACGCGGCCAGGGATCGATCTCAAAGTCGTCATGGATCAGTCGATCTATGTCCGGCACTCGATCCGCAGCCTGATCGAAGAGGGCGTGCTGGGAGCCGTGCTCTGTTCGCTGGTGATCCTGATCTTTCTGGGCGAGCTGCGTATGACGCTGATCGCCATCATGACGATTCCCGTTTCCGTGCTGACCGCGATCATCTGCCTGTACTACACCGGCAATACGATCAACGTGATGACGCTGGCCGGCCTATCGCTGGCCATCGGTCCACTGGTGGATAGCGCCATCATCTGCCTGGAGAACACGCACCGGCATCTCGGCCTGGGCGCCAAGCCGTGGGAAGCCGCTTACCTGGGCGCCAGCGAAGTGGCCATGCCGGAGTTAGTCGCCAGCCTGTGTACGCTGCTGGTGCTGGCACCCTTAGCGCTCATGCCAGGGCTCGGCACATTCCTGTTCAAGCCCATGGCCATGGCCGTGGCCTTCTCGATGATCGTGGCCTACCTGCTGTCGCGGACTTTCGTGCCCACGCGCTGCGCGGCCTGGCTGAAGGCGCACGACGTGCGCAAGGACATCCATCACGGCGAGGACTTCGAGCACCGCAGCGAACACGAAGCCGGTCGGATCCTGGGCGCTTTCAGCCAGGCGTTTGCGCGCTGGGAAACCGTCATCGATCGGGCCATTGTCTGGTACACGCGGCAATTGGAGCGCGTCTTGAGGCATCGCCTGCTGACCGTCGGCGCCGCCGTGCTGCTGCTGGTCGTGGTGGTCGTCGGCCTGGGCAGCCAACTGCGACGCGAATTCTTTCCCGAGGTCGATGGCGGCGCCTTCGAGCTGGCGGTGCGTTGCCGCTCGGGCATGCGCATCGAAGTCACCGAGCAGCACGTCGCCCAGGTCGAATTGGCGATTCAAAAGCACATCGGCAAGGACCTGGAGCTGATCATCAGCGAGCTGGGCGTAACGCCTGACTGGTCGGCCGCCTACACGCCCAATGCCGGGCCGATGGACGCGATCGTGCGCGTGCAGTTGACGGAAGACCGCCGGCACTCGGCTCAGCAGCACGTCGAGACCCTGCGCCGCAGCTTTGGCGAAGATCCGCGCTTTGCCGAAATCGAGTTTTCGTTCGACGCCGGCGGCATGATCGGCGGCGCCATGAACGAGGGCAAATCGACGCCCATCAACGTGCGCATCGAGAGCAAGAATCCGGCCGAAGCGATGCAAGTGGCCCAGGCCATGCAGCAACAGGTCATGGCCGTCGACGGCGTGGTCGATTGCCATGTCTTGCAGCGGCTCAACTATCCCGAATACATCATCGAGGTCGATCGGGCCAAGGCGGCCGATCTCGGCCTGAACCAGTCGGACGTGATGAAGAACGTCGTCGCCGCGATGAACTCCAGCATCCAATTCAATAAGCGCAACTTCTGGATCGACCCGGTCAGCCATAATCAGTATTACGTCGGCGTGCAGTATCCCGAGGATTCGATCAAGTCGGTCGATACGCTCCTGAACGTGCCGATCACCGGCCCCGCGCAGAAGCAGCCCGTCCCCTTGCGCAACGTCGTCCGGCTGCGCCGCGCCAACGTGCCGGCCGAAATCACGCACACGAACTTGCAGCCGACGATCGATCTGAACATGGGCGTACACGGCCGCGACCTGGGCCACGTGGCCGACGACGTGTATGCCGTCGTCAACCGTTTCGGGCAGCTCGAGGCGCCCGGCGTCTGGGCCGCCTACGATCCGGCCAGCAATGGCCACGCCCTGCTGCCCGGCAGCCGGATCGTGCTCAGCGGCGAATACTCGCGCATGCAGGACACGTTTCGCAGCCTGGGGCTGGGCCTGCTGCTGGCCATTCTGCTGATCTATTTTCTGATGGTCGGCTTGTTCAAGTCGTACATCACGCCGCTGGTGATTTTGTTTGCCGTGCCGATCGGAGTCACCGGCGTGGTGCTGATGCTGTTTCTCACCGGCACGGCGATCAACGTGCAGTCGCTGCTGGGCGTGATCTTCATGGTCGGCATCGTGGTCTCCAACACGGTGCTGCTGACCGATTTTGCCCAGCATATCCGCGTTCGCGACGGCCTGGAGCCCACCGCCGCGATCAAGCTGGCCGCTTCGATCCGCGTGCGGCCGGTGGTCATGACCGCTTTGGCCGCCTTCTTCGCCCTGCTGCCCATGGCGCTGGGACTAGCGCGCGGCAGCGAGGCCAACACGCCGCTGGGCCGCGCCGTGATCGGCGGACTGCTGGCCGGCCTGCTGACCACGCTGTTCGTCGTCCCAGCCCTCTACTCGCTCGTGATCCGCGATCCCCTGACCGAGCGGCCGGAGACCGCTCCCACTCCGCCCACGGAATGAACTGCCGCCTACTCCGCTCGACTTTTGATCCCCGCGGCGGCAGCCTTTCTCAGCATACAACCCTTGACAATGCGTCTCGCATCAGCCACTTTCGGGGGAAGTTGAGCCGCTGCCCAGGGGTACACGCTGAGGGTGGCCGAATGCCGTTCAAGATCAGTTGCCCGCATTGCGGTTCGACGCTGAATGTGACCGAGAAGGCGCATGGAAAGGTCCTTCCATGTCCCAACTGTAACGGGTCGGTGATGGTTCCCGAGCCATCGGCTTCCGTTCCACCGCGGGTCCCAGCCGTGGCGCAAGCGGCATCCGTCGGCGCCGCTTCTCACGGCCACGCTTCGGCGCCCCCGACCTTTCCCGCGGTTCCGCCGGTGGCGGAGAGCTTCGATTGGCCAACCGCGCAAAGCGAACCCACGCTACCCGCGATGATGCCGCCTGTTCCCAACAGCGGAGGCAGCTTCCTTTCTGCGGCCCCGAAAAACCGCCCGTTTGGGCTGGTTTTCATCGTCTTTTATTGGGTTGTCAACGGCCTCGCCGCGTTGGCCGTGGGCATGTTTCTTACGTTCGCCTCTGGCATTGGTCAGCAAGTGCTGGGACAAGCCAGAGGGCGTATGGGCTCACCAGCATTTCCGAGCGAGGCGGAAATGACGATTTACCTGATCGCTTACGAATTCGCGGCGGTGGCGCTGTACCTGTATGGTCTGCTTTTGCTCGTCGCCAGTTACGGCCTGTGGACCTTTCGCAAATGGGGACTCGCCTGGGCCAAAGGCCTCGCCGTGGTGAGTGTCGTTCTCAATCTGCTCGCGGCGGTTGCGGCCATCGCCAGCCGTGCCGGAGTCGTCAACGGCCTTATCGGCACGGCACTTTCGACCGTCATTCTGATCTACCTGTTCGGCCGATTGGAATTGTCCAACCATTTGCAAGTGCTCGCGTCACGCACCCACGCCTTCGAAAAACGTGATTGGAGCGAGTTCAGCTAAGCCAGGAAAAGTCATGACCTCTGATGCTCCCGCGTGGTACGTGGCAGCCGAGGGCCAACAGCCCAGCGGGCCGTTTACCATTGAGCAAATGCTCGAAGCCCGTCGAACGGGACGACTTGACCCTGCCGCGCTTTGCTGGCGAGAGGGCATGCCGGACTGGCTGCCGGTGGCACGCGTCGAACCATTCGCGGCGCCAGCGCGATTTCCACAAGCCGCAGCGCCTGCGCCGGCGCGACCCGCCTCCAATCGTGGCGGTTCAAACCGAAGGAAGCGAGCGCGGACCGGTTTACCGGTATTTTGGGTTGCCGGACTCAGCCTTGCGGCGATCGCCCTTTTCGTGGGCTTCGCCCTCGTTCGGTACAGCCGGTCCACGCCGTCGGGCAGTAGCATCACGCCGAGCGCGAGCGCCGATGCAATCCCTATCGTGGTCGGCGATTCAAGCGCCCTCGACGACGGGAATCGTCGCTCGCGGGCAACGGGGATCGACCGCGAAGCGGGGATCGTTGCGATCAATATGTGGAAGCCCGCGATGCATGCCGGTTCCTATTATCTGAAGCGCAAGCGGACCGATCCGAGCGGCGGCGCCGGCGTTCGCGGAGGAACACTTGTCGACCTGTTCTCAGGAGAATGGCTGCACGAGCTACGCGATCCTTTTGTCCTCGTTTCGCCGAGGCCCCTGAACGAAGCCGACCGGCTGAATGGTCTGCATTGGCAGGGAACAGTCACGCTCTGTGCCGGCGCCGAACGAACCACTGATTTGCGGCGGGGCGGCGGATGGGGCAACTGGAGCTCCGGCCCGCGCCTCAGTTGGCTGAACGATGAGGCCATCGTACTCGAACAGCGCGGCGGCAATTGGGACGCACACATCCAAGCGCTTGATAATTACAAATACTCGAAGGTCTTCATCGAGTTCTCGGAGCCTGACCCGGGACAAATCAACATGCCAACCGGCGGCATCGGCGTTGGAGCTAAATCCGGTAGCACAATACCAACGGCAATTGTCACCAAGAAGGGCGTGAACCCGTACGCGGTGGTCCCGCGCGATGTCGCCATCGATCCGCCTACCCGTTCCAAGGCGGGCCCCGCTCCTGGCGCGCCAGCGTTAGACGAATCCAAAAATACCGCGGAGCCACTAAAGAATGGCGTGCTAATCGATAACGGCCTTTCCGTCGCCCTGGGCAACATTCAACGCGTTCATGAGAAGGCGACGGCATTCAACATTCACGGAATCCAGGCATGCGCACAGGTAACAATCGCATTCCGCGTAGTTAGGACGGGGTGGAAAATTCCTGATTTTGAACTGGCGCTAATTGACGATCGCGGCAACGAGTACAAGTCCGGCGGGCTACGCATCGGCCACGGGGTGGGCGGCACACTTTTCGCGTTTTGGGGCGGCGCTAACGTGGTTCGAGGTGCGCTGCCTCGCCTCGATCAACTGCCGGTTGGTTTCACCTGGACTACGAAAGTTAACATACCGATGCCCGCGGCGGCTCCTATGCACAGAGCGGCCCTCACGGTGGTTGTCCTACGGGTCAGAAGCAGGGGCTCGATCATAGGTACTGTTCACGAGCAAAAGGATGAAACGTATAACGTTCCAATTGCGCTCCCAAAACCGGGTGAGAACCACGAGCCGGCATTCGACTTCAAAATTCCGTCAAGCCTGCTCCTGTTGCCAGGAACAGAGCTAAGAGAGGGGAAGGACCTCGTGGCGGGGGTTGGGCGCGTCAGAACTACCCGGCCCGATCCGCCGCGCGGGCGGCGTGTCGCGACAGCGGATGGTGCGACTCTTTCGCTCCCCATTGCGGTAAAGAACGGCGATTACAGCGCTCATGGCTCGGAGCGATTTGAACTGTATGTACAGACGCGCAACGGTGAACTATGGAAATACGCCACAACAGAGCCGGTTACAGTTGCCGCGAAGTCTACGGCCAATATCGACTTCGACGCGGCGGAGGAGTTCCGCAGTGGGGGCGTCGACCTGGCGCGCGATGGTCCGAGCCATCTTGCTTCACAGAGATCACGGACGTTACGGCGATTGGGACTTCTGCGGCTTCGTGCCGATTCCCAAAGATCTCATGCAGCAGGCTGAGGACGCCGTCGGCAAAGATCTCCCGCAATCGGTGGCGCCGAATGCGGACAAGCCGGAATTGCCACCGGCCGCGAGAACTCCTGCCCAACACCTGCTGTCGGGCGTTTGGAAGAGCGCAACGGGAGCGGAGGTTGAGCTCGCGGACGACGGCGCTACTGTGACAATAAGCTTGGATTCGTCGACGCGAACGCTTCGGAAACTCGATGGCAA
>DATCFX010001134.1:0-13961 GCA_036509275.1 Pirellulales bacterium
CTGTAGGTGCCCGGCATCAGTTCCTGGAAATCGTACGCGCCGCTGGCGTTGGTCTGCTGCGTGGCCACAATGTTGCCGCTGGCGTCGAGCAATTGGATGGTCACGCCGGGCAGCACGGGATCGTTGGAGTTGGTCTCCCAATCGGGCGTCGTTTCCACCTTGACCACGCCGGCGATCGAGTTGGGCGGCACGACGCAGAAGTTGTAGTTCACGGCATTGATGCCGCCCACCAGGTTCGCGTCGTCCAGTTCCGTCTGCCCGTTGGTCACGCCACCGGCATCGCCCACTTCGTCCAAGCCGGCAAAGTAGCCGGGAGGCAGGATCTCGCGGACCGAGTACGTGCCGGGATATAGGTTCCCGAACGAGTAGTCGCCGTTGACATCGGTCGTCGTGGTGTTGACGACCGAGCCGGTGGAATTCAGCAGTTCGATCGTCACGCCGGCCAGGCCCGGATCGTTGGGGAACAGATTGCAGGGGCCGAACTCGTCCCACTTCACGTCGCCGGAGATCGAGTCGGGCGGCACCACGGCAAAGTCGTAATGCACGCCGTTGACACCGCCCAGCAGCACAACGCTGTTCAGCGCGGTCAGGCCGTTGGCCGTGCCGCCCAGCGAGCCCACGTGATCGTCGCTGGCAAAATAATTGGCCGGCACGATCTCGCGGACGCTGTAGGTGCCCGGCATCAGTTCCTGGAAATCGTACGCGCCGCTGGCGTTGGTCTGCTGCGTGGCCACAATGTTGCCGCTGGCGTCGAGCAATTGGATGGTCACGCCGGGCAGGACGGGATCGCTGGAGTTGGTTTCCCAGTCGGGCGTGGTTTCCACCTTGACCACGCCGGCGATCGAGTTGGGCGGGATGACGCAGAAGTTGTAGTTCACGGCATTGATGCCGCCCACCAGGTTCGCGTTGTCCAGCTCGGTCAGCCCGTTGGTCACACCGCCGGCATCGCCCACTTCGTCTTCGCTGGCCCAGTAGCCGGTGGGCACGATCTCGCGCACCGAGTAGGTGCCGGGAAACAATTGCGTGAACGAGTAATCGCCGTTGGCGTCGGTCGTGGTCGCGTTGATCACGGTGCCGGAGGAATTCAGCAGTTGCACCGTCACGCCGGCCAGGCCGGGATCGTTCGGGAACTCGCTGCACGGGCCGTACTCATCCCACTTCACATGGCCGCTGATCGAATCCGGCGGCACGACCGCAAAATCGTAGTGCGTGCCATTGGCGTCGCAGACCAGCACGATGTCGTCGATTTCGGTCAGGCCGTTGAGCACGCCGCCCTGCGACCCCAACTGATCGGCCGAGGCGAAGTACGGGCTCGGCACCGTTTCCACCACCGAGTACGTGCCTGGGTACAGGTTGTTGAACGTGTACTGGCCGTTGGCGTCGGTCGTGGTCGTGGCAATCACCGTGCCCTTGCTGTTTTCCAACGACAAGGTCACGCCGGCCAACGGTGGATTGGCTGGGTTCGTGTCCCAGTCGGGCGTGTTCTGGATTTTGACGTAGCCGCCGATGCTGTCGGGCTGGATGACGTAGAAGTTGTAATTGACGCCGTTCTGGTTCGGGGCGAGCGAGACTTGCGTCAGGTCGTCGGCGTCGGGGGCCGCCCCGCCCAGCGACCCGATATTGTCGCCGCCCGTCAGATAGCCGGCCGGCTGAATCTGGCGAATCGAATACACGCCGGGCGTCAAGCCGCCGAACTGATAGGCGCCGTTGGCACCCGTGGTCGTTGTGGCCAGGATGTTCTGCTCCTGATCGAGCAGCTCGATGGTCACGCCGCTTAAGAGCGTGTCGCCAGCCTGGTAAACGCCCGTGTTGTATTGATCGATGTAGGCGATCCCGGCCACGCTGCTGGGTTGGATCAGGTAGAAGTTGTAATTGACGCCGTTGGCGCCATTTTGCAATCCCACGCTGTCGGTTTCGGTCAGGCCGTTGGCCGTGCCGCCATCGGAACCGACCTCGATATCGCCGGCCGTGTAGTCGCCGGGCACCATCTCGCGCACTTCGTACGTGCCCGGCAGCAGGTTCTGGAACGTGTACTGGCCGCTGGTGTTGGTGGCGGTCGTGGCCAGCAGATTGCCGTGGCCGTCGAGTAGCTCGACCGTGACATTGGCCACCGGCGTGTCGGCCGGATTGGTCTGGTTGCCCGGCGAGGGCTCCAACTCGACCGTGCCGCTGACCGAATTGGGCCGAATCATCGAAAAGTCGTAATTCACGCCCGTGTTGCCGCACATCACGAAGACGCCGTCGATCTCGTTGCCGCCGTTGGCCGTTCCGCCCTGGTTGCCGACCTGGTCGTGGCCCGCCAGGTAGCCCGACGGCACCACCGCCCGCACCGAGTACGTGCCCGTGTACAGATTCGTGAAGGAATAATCGCCGTTGGAGTCGGTCTGCGCGGTGGAGATCACGCTGCCCGCGCTGTTCATCAAGTCGACGGTCACGCCGGGCAGGGCGGGATCGGCCGGGTTGGTGTCCCAGTCGCTGGTGGTTTCGACCTTGACGGCGCCGCTGATGATGTTCGGCTCGACCACGTAGAAGTTGTAACTCGCGCCGGTCTGACCCACGCCGACGGTGACGCCGCCAATGTCGTTGGCATCGGAGACCAGGCCGCCCAGCGAACCGGCATAGGCGTTGCCCTCCAGGCTGCCCGCCGGTTGAACCAGATGCAGCGTATACGTGCCCGACTCCACGTTCTGGAACTGGTATTGGCCGTTGGTGCCGGTCGTGGTCGAAGCCACGACGTTGTTGCTCTGGTTGAGCAACTGCAGGCTGGCACCGGCCACGAGCGTATCGCCAAGCTGATACGCGCCTGGCCCCATTTGGTCTTCATAGACCTGGCCGCTGAGGCTGCTGGCGGACATGAGCTGCCGCGGTTCGAGCTCCTCGACCCGGCAGGCCCGCCAATTGCTGATGTGCGATTCCAGGGGGGCATCGTGCCCGCAATGCCACATGCGCCGGCCCAAGCGGGCAATTTTGCTTGCCAGTCCCACGACGACCTCCGTGTCTTTTTGACGCGAGCAATCCGTTGGCGTCTACCGTGACGCTCTTGGCGGAACTTCCTCGTCGGCCCGTCGGCCGGCTATTTCGACGCCTTGTCCACGGCCGGCTGTTGGGCCACGTCGTTTTTGCCGCCGGGTTGCAGCTTCCACAGCCGGGCCGACGTGTCGAAGCTGCCCGAGATCAGGGTGCCGCTGTCGGCGTGATGGTCCAGGCAGCTCACCGAGCCGGTGTGGCCAACCAGCCGGACGATTTCGGTCTTGGTCTGCGTGTCCCAGACGCGGATCGCGTTGTCGCTGGTGCCGCAGGCCAACTCATGGTCGCCGCAATAGACGAGCGAGTGGATCTTGCCCGAGCGGTTGGCCAGCGTCGCCGCTTCCTTGCCGTCGGCCACGGTCCACAGCCGCAGGCGGCGATCGTCGCCGCCGGAGGCCAGTTGCTGGCCGTCGGGCGAAAAGACCAAGGCCCGGATGCGCTGGCGATGGGCTTCGATCTCGCGAACCTTGCTGTAATCTTCCATGCTCCAGAGGCGGATCTTGCCGTCGCGGCCGGCCGAGGCCAGCAGCTTGCCATCCGAGCTCATGGCCAAGGCCCGCACTTCGCTGTCGCCGGTGGCCAACTCCCGCAGCAACTTACCGTCGCTGGTATCGAACATGCGAATCTGGCTGTCGTAGCCGCCGACGCACAGGATCTTGCCCTCCGGATGAAAGGCCAGGCAAAACGCCGGATGCTCGCCGGTCGTCATGCTGCGCACTTCCTGGCCGCTTTCCAGGTTCCAGATTTTTACGGTCCGGTCGGCGCTGGCGGTGGCCAGCGTGCCGTCGGCCGGGTTGAACTCCAGGTCGCGGATCCAATCGTTGTGCGAGCCGAGCAATCGCAGCATGCTGCCATCTTCGGCCTTCCACAACCGCACGGAGTGATCGTCGCCGGCCGTGGCCAGGGTCTGCCCATCGCGGCTGAGGGCCACGGCCGTCAGCACCGGGGGGTCGACACCCAATTGCTGCCGCGTGGCGTTAATTACCAGCTTGGCCTGGACTTCCGGCACGGTCTGTCCGGCCGCCATGGCCGACCAGCATCCGAGGCCGATCATCGCGAGCCCAGCATGGGCTACAAAGCTCCGTCGTTTCATACGAAAAAGCCCTCAAAATGAAGTCACGCCAGAATCCGACTGCGTCAGCGCCCCGGCATGCGAGAAATTGCCTCGCCACGCGCACGTGCCGGCCGAGTTCGACCGATCCAGGCGCGCCGCTTACTCGTATATCGGAAAAACGGCAGGGAAAGCCGCAACCGAATAGAGGCAAAAGGCGGAACAGGCAAAGTTTACCGGTTGCGAAACCGCGCGAAGCCGGCCACGCGTGCCGATTCTGTCAAATGAAACCGCCGGCACAGGCTGCTAGCGGCGGCGTGAGTTACATCCCAGCCCCTGCCGGAAAGGACAGCTCCCTTTCCGTACCCCAGCCATTCATGGCTGCGACGACTCAGCCCAATGGCCCTCCGGGTTTACGCGTGCTTCCGCCGGCCGCGCTTCGGCTCTTTGCCGGCGGCCGCTTCGATCAACTCGGCTACCAGCGCGTTGAGGCTCATGCCACGCGCCTCGGCCAGCCGGGAAAGCCGCTTGTGCAACTCGGGCGGAATCCGCACCATGAAATTCCCGGAAAACGGCCGCTCCGGCGGCCGATTGCTTTCCTTGCACATCTCCAGGTAGTCTTCGATCGATTCGCAAAATGCCGTGTTCAGATCCTCGATCGTCTGGCCTTCAAACGTAATCACGTCTCGCGTGCCGACGACTCCGCCGTGGAAAACCGCGGCATCGGCATCGTATTCGGCATAGCCGACGTAGCCCTTGTAGGGACCTGTCTTACACGTGGCCTGGACCTTGATGACTTTCGCGCCATTACGCCCCCCGCTGCCGCTTGCAGTCGCGTTATTCTTTGTTTTCTTCATGGCGATATCCTCGCATCAACTAGGAGGTTGGCCGGGGTCGGATCCGTGAACATGGCCAGCAAAAGCTTCTCATGCTTCCCCATGTCAAAATGATACCATATCACGGTATCATCGTCCATTCGTGCGCTGCGTCACAGCGGCGCGTCGTAAATGCGGTACGTTTTCGTGCGCCTGGCGCCGCCGGTTTCGATCGTGCTGTGCGAGAGGGCGTTCGATTCGGCGACCCAGGAGAACTCGACGTTTTCGGCCCCGCGCTCGATGGCCGCCTCCATGATCTCGGCGGTCAGCGCCACGCCAATGCCCGAGCGCTGCCAGTCGGGCAGCACGTTGGCGGCCACGATGCGAACGTCGCGGATCCGCCGCTTGCAGGCCAACAGCCGGACAAACCCAAACGGCAACAGCCGGCCGCCGATCTGTTTGACGCGCGGGCTGTAGTCGGGCAGCCCCAGCGCCACGCCGATCGGCTGCCCATCGACTTCCGCCAGCACGACGAGCTCCGGCACCAGCAGCCAGGCCAGGTCGTCGGCCATGCGGCTCATTTCGGCCGGGGCCAGCGGAACGTATCCCCAGTGGCCCGCGAGCGAGCGGTTGACGACCGATAGAAAAGCGTCCAGGTCCTGGCGGAACCGCCGCCGCTGGAGCCGGCGAAAGGTCACGCGGTGCCGGTCGGCCAGCCGCCCGCTGACGCGTTTGAGCCGCGGCAGCACTTGCCGCAGGCACGGGCCTGCGAGCTGGAAGGCAAACAGGTCCTGCGATTTCGCCAGGCCGCACTCGGCCATGAGTTGGCCGTAATAGCCGGGGTTGTAAGGCATCATGAACGAAGGCGGCCGCTCGAAGCCATCGATCAGCAGCCCCGCTTGGTAGTCGATGCTCGGGCTCACCGGGCCGCGCATGCTGTCCAGGTTCTGCGCGGCCAGCCAGCCGGCCGCGGCGCCGACCAGGCCAGTTGCGGCCTGGCCGTCGTCGCGGCATTCGAAGAACCCAAAAAATCCGCGACGCTCGCCGTGGTGTTGGTTGTGCCGCACATTGTGAATCGCGGCGATGCGACCCACGATCTGCGAACCCCGCTGGGCCACAAACGCCTGCACGCGGTTTTGTGCGTGGAACGGATGCGGCCGGAAGCCGACTCGCTGTCGCTCGTCGCTCGCTAGCGGCGGCACCCAGCGAAGGTCCCCGCGATACAACTCGGCGGGAAACTCCAGGAATTGCCGCTGTTCACGCGGCGAGCACACTGCCCGAACCTGTAAGCAAGTCATGGGTCGATCCTGTCTGAGTGGTCGCGGGGCGGGATTGCAGACGGAACTTGCGGAACGCGGCTAGCAGGCGCTCGATCTGAGCGTCGGTATGGCTGGCCGATAGCGAAATGCGAAGCATCGAACCTCGCGACATCGGCACCACCGGAAAGCCGACCGACAGGATATGGATGCCCTCGTCGTAGAAGAACTGCGACACGTGGGCCGCCTCCTGCAGGTCGCCGGTCTTGACCATGATCAGCGGAACCGGCTGGTCCTCGCCGATGATCTCGAAGCCCATGGCGTTCAATTCCTGCTTGGTGTGGGCAATATGCCGCCGCAACTGGTTCAGCCGCTGCGGGCCTTCCTCCTCGAGCACGTCGAAAGCGGCCAGCGAACTGGCCAAATAGGGCGGAGGGAGTTGGCCGGTAAAGGTGTAGGTGTACGAGTTGAAGCGGAAGTAGTCGCGGAATTGCTTGGGCACGACCACGAATCCGCCCAGGCTCGCCAGGCCCTTTTCCAGCGAGGCCACATAGATCGTGTTCTCGTAATCGGCACCATAGTGGCTGACAATCCCGCGCCCCCGCGGGCCCACGACGCCGAACCCATGCGCGTCGTCCACGTATAGCGTCGCGCCGTACTTCGCGGCCAGCTCCTGGTAGCGGGGCAGGTTCAGGTACGTGCCCGACATACTGTAGATCCCGTCCAGCGCGATCAACACGTGGTCGTGCAGCGGGCGATGTTCGCGGAGCTGGGCCTCGAGCATCGCAAAGTCGTCGTGCGGAAAGGTCAGGACCGTGGCTCCCGCCCCGCGGGCCTCGACGCCCGATCGCTGCACGCTGTTGTGGACTTCCTGGTCCATCAGCAACAGCGAGCCCTTGCGCATCAACAGCGGGATGACGCCGTGATTGGCCAGGGTCACCGTGGTGTAGACGATCACGTTGTCGACGCCCAGCCAGCCGGCGATGCGATCTTCCAACGCCCCGAACAAATCGACCTCGGCCGCAGCCCGGGCCGAGCCGGCGAGCGTGCCCCAGCGGGCCAGCGCCTCCTGGGCGGCCTGGATCAGCCGGGGATGATTCTCCAGGCCGAGATAATTGATGGCGTTGAAGTTCACCAGCTTCTTGCCGTTGATCACGCACTCGCGGCCGTCGATCGACTCGAGTTGGCAATAAGCATTGGGGAGGCTCTTGGCCAGTTCTGCATAGAACTGCAGAAAGCGGCCGCTCGAGCGATCTTTGAGCATTCGATCCAGTGGGCTGGTCATGAGATTTCTCGCTTTCGACTCCGATGGACAAGGCTTGGCTGCATGTCCGTTCATGCCGCTCTAGCACTTTCAGCGTCGCGCCGCGGCAGTTGTTACGCGCGAAAATTCGGCCCCGGCACTTCCGGGCCGCAGTTTGAACCGCCGGGCCCGAGGCCTCCGGCACTTGCAGCCGAGACGGCCGCCTTTTTCGTTTGACACTGCCGGACCGGCGGGGCAGAGTGCAGCTTTCGATTCTTTTGGGTTCAAGCTTTGGGAGCAACCGGCATGAGCGACGTTCGCGATTTCGGCGCTAGCGGCGATGGCCAGACGGACGATACGGCGGCGATTCGACATTGCGTCAAAGACGGCGACGGCGTGCTGCTGTTTCCGCCCGGCACGTATGTCATTCGCGAGACGATTGCCGTCGAACTGAACCGCTTCGGCCGCTTCGGCATCGACGGCAGCGCGGGCACGGCCAAGCTGCTGATGACGGCCGCCGGCCCCGCCTTTCATTTGCTCGGCACGCACGACAAGAGCGCCGATCCGCAGTCCTTCAAGCCGGAAGTCTGGCAGCGGCAGCGGATGCCGACGGTGCTGAACGTCGAGATCGAAGGCCGCGACCCGGCGGCCAGCGGCTTCCTGCTCGAGGGGACGATGCAGGCGACCTTCGAGGGCGTGCTGCTGCGCGAGCTGGAGCACGGCATCCGCGGGCTGGGCCGCAATCGCAACCTGCTCGTTTCGCACTGCCACATCTACAACAACCGCGGCGTCGGCATCTATTTCGATCGGCTGAACCTGCACCAGGCCATCATCACTGGCTCGCACATCAGCTACTGCAAACGCGGCGGCATCCGCATCGAAGGCTGCGAGATCCGCAACCTGCAAATCACGGGCAACGACATCGAGTACAACTTCGACACCGGCGAAAAAACCTCGGCCGACATCTGGATCGACTCGACCGCCGCCGGCTCGTCAGTGCGCGAAGGCACGATCGCCAGCAACACGATCCAAGCCAAGTACAGTCCCGGCGGGGCCAACATCCGCATGCTCGGCTACAACGCCCAGCAGAACCACAAGGCCGGCATGTTCTCGATCACCGGCAACCTGATCGGCAGCCAGGAGACCAATGTCCACCTGGTCGCTTGCCGCGGCGTCGTGCTCTCCGGCAACGTGATCTATAGCGGCCACCACCGCAACCTGCTGGTCGAAGGCTCACGCAACATCATCGCCACCGGCAACAGCTTTGACCACAATCCCGACTACCACGAAAAAGAACTCTGCACGGGCGTGCGCTTCGTCGACAGCCACGATTGCAATTTCAGCGCTGCGATCGTTCACGATTGCCAGGCCGGGCAGCACACCGTCGCGGGAGCCAAGCCGATCGAGCGCTCGGGCCTAGTCGAAATCGTGCGTTCGCAGCGCATGAACGTCAGCGGCTGCCAGGTGCTCGACGGCCAGCCCTACGGCATCCACGTCGAAGATTCCAGCCGCGTGGCCATCACCGGCTGCTCGGTGCTCGAAACGCGCGAGCCGAAGCTCAGCCGCGGCGCGATCCGCTTCCAAGGCCCCGGCAGCGACAACTACATCGCCGCCAACTCGCTGTCCGCCGGCACCGAGGCCACGATCATTGGCCCCGCCGCCTCAGGCGTGAAGATCGGCGAGAATCTGCTTTAGTACAACAATTGTCTTGACCATCAAGATGCTATGCTAACTGCTAGCGACTTCCAGCGCGCGGCCGAGCAGCGATTCACGACCACGGAGTTCCTGCTCGAGCGGAGTTACCCGCTCGACGCGTTCTATCTGGCGGGCTACTCCGTCGAGTGCATGTTGAAAGCGTTGGTCATGCATAGGACGCTGGCGGCAGGCCACGCCGCTACATTCCAGCGGCTAAAGAGCGGCGCAAGCATGCACTACCCTGAGCGGCTCAACCAGGAGTTGAAGGGGCTCGGTTATCCGATGCCGCTGGATCTCGTGAAGCGTTTTCGGCGTTTTTCATGGTCGACTGAACTTCGGTACGCGCCGGGTCGCTGGCCGCCGAGCGAAGTGTTGGGCTACCTCCGGGCGGCAAAGCAAGCAATCGATTGGGTGAACGGAGAGATCGCATGAGCCAAGACATTCGCGAGTGGCAGAGTTTGCGCACGGACGAAAGCCGGTTGGTCGAAGAACTGTTGCGGCAACATTTCGAATCGGCCGACGCCTACCGCTTCAATTCCGCATCGTTGCGTGTCCGCGTCGTTGACTCCCGGTTTCGTGAGAAATCCCGCGAGCAAAGGGACGATCTGGTTGAGCCGATCCTGGCTCAGCTTGACGAAGACACTCAAGCCGAGATCATCAACCTCGTGCTTTTATACCCAGTCGAGGAACAGGAGTCATTTACCGCGTACATCAACAACGAGGAATTCGAACACCCCCCGAAGTCCATGCTTTAGCACCCCAGCGCATCGTTGCGCATAGATCAATTGCAACCCATTCAATTTATCCGCCCGCTGCACCTGCCGGCTGTACGACAAAGACGACCTTGCCGTTGACGTCGTGGAAGCGGAGGGTGAGCCGGCTGGCCGCGCTGGCCGGCAGGGGCGTGACTTCGCCGGTGATAAATCCGCCGGCCACGCGATAAAAGCGATGATAGCGCGGGTCTTCGCCCGGCGCGCCGCCGGCGTGCTGGTCGCTGGCGGGACCGCAGGCGAATTCTCGCACGCCGCTGTCGGGATCGACCGAGTGATACTGCCAGTGCCGATCGCCGCACAGCACGAGCACGCGGCCCGCGCCATTGGCGGCAATCCAGTTTCGCAGCTCGCGGCCTTCGTGGCCGAAGGCGGCGTTGGAGTGATTGTCGGCCTTGGTAGGCCGATCGGGGCCGACCAGCGGCGTGGGGCTGATCAGCAATTTCCAGTCGGCGTCGCTGTCGAGCACGGACTGCTTGAACCATTCCTTTTGCGCGCTGCCCCAGATCGTCTTTTGCGGCCCGTCGGGCATGTTGTTCGGCGAGCGAAACTCGCGGGATTCCATCAGCCAGATCTGCAAATGCTTGCCCCAGCGCACCGTGCGATACGGCAGCGGTCCGGTGGGCACGGCTTGGCGGCGCACGGCCAGCGATTGCTCGTAAGTCAGCGAGCCCATCTCCGGCCGCTTCTGCCCCGGCCAGAAATCGTCGGCCCAGGTATCGTGATCGTCCTTGAGCCAATATCCAGGCATCTGCGCGTGAAAATCGACTAGCAGCGGCAAGCCGTACATCCGCTGCCAATGGTATCGGGCTAGCGCGACGCTCGTGGCCCGCGGGTCTTCGCTATCCAGATACACGGCATCGCCGGTCTGCACGTAAAAATCGTGTGGCAGGCCCAACTCGGTCATCGTCGCCGGGATCGATTTATAAATCCGAAATCCATCCGGCAGATCGCGATCGCGGTAGCTTTCGCAGGTGACAATAGCAAAGCCCACGGGGCTGCTCTCCGGTGCCGCTGGTGCGGTGCGGAAGGTGGCGGCTGTCGAAGCGAAGTCGGATTTGCCACCCAGCCCGGCCGCATCAACGACCACCTGATAGGGCGTGCCGGGCTCCAGGCCTTTCAATTCAAATTGATGGCTGAAATCGGTGGCCGGCCCGACCTCGACCCAATCGGTCGCCCGATACCGCGCTTCCTGGCTGGCTTTGTATCGCACGCGCAGCCGACCCGGCATGCCCGGCACCGCGCCTTCCAGTAGCGGCACTTGCTCATCACTGGGCGACGGCTCGCGGGGCTTTCCCTGCCGCACCGAGCCATCATTATTGCGTGTGGCGCTGCGCGTCACGCGACCCCAAACGATCGCGCCGGCCTGCGTCACCTCGCCGATCTTGACCCCAGTAGCCTGGTGCTGTTCGTGCGTATCATCGGCCGCTAGTGCCGCATTGGCCAGGCAAGCGGCCGGCGCCACACTCGATGCCAGCGACAAAAGCTCGCGCCGCGAGAGGTGTTCGATGGACACTGCAGAGACCTGGGGCAATAAAAAGATCTTGTTCTTGCCTCATTTGCGCTCCGCGCGAGTGCGTGAGGCAATTCGCCGACCGGGAAGGCCCGGAGGGAACGGGATTTTCTCGGCGTGGTCTGCTAGCTCGGCTCCCACGCGTCGTTTGCGTAGTTCAGTGATCGAGGATAATTGAATGATCGCCAAATCTCGTCAAACACTGGCTTCAGCATCTGTGCGACTTCGGCCGGCGCGCCCGGGACCTGTCCTCCTAATATCTCAACCGGACGTGCACACACGTCGTCCGAACTGATCGCACGGCCGACTGCGCCGTAGCGCCAAGGATCGACGTACATTGTGTAGCCGCGAATGTTTAGTAGTGAAACGCCTAGGAACCACGGCAATGGCGTCCCGAGTGCCTGGAGCGCCGTGAAGTACCGGTTCGTACTACTAATTATTTCACGTTCAAATGCGACGCTGGGAATAAAGCGCTCTAAAGCGGGGTGAGATGAGTATGTCTTGCGGTGGGATGAGAGCATGAACCCCTCCGCGGCCAAGATCGTCCCGGACTCAATTAGTTCGGTCACCGCATGGGGCGCCTTTTCGTCAGGGAATCGAGCGCTTGTAGTAACGGAATTCTGGTGGTAATGAAAATCCCATCCCGACGAGTAGATCGGGGGGATACCGGTTACAAGTACCTCGCGCTTCGAGAATATCGGAATCGCAGCCGGAAACCGTGGGATGATGGAAATGGCGATCACGCCGCCCTCCACCTTTAAATCGTAGAACTGCCCTGACGTCGCAGCCGCCTCAAACCCCGCGCGCTCTCGCTGGACCTCCTCGGTTCTGTCCATTTTCACGGTCGACGTATGGAATGTCGCCATATCCGCGGCGTCCATCACCATCGTTATCTTACCAACCCGCTTATAAAACCTATCATCTCCAAGTTTAACTTGGTGGATGGCGCCGTCGTTGTCGATCCGCATCACCACCGCTTGCTTTCCATTCTGTAACGGCACATAGCGGACCTGGAATCGCTGGAGGTGCGGCGAAATCCCATTTGTGATGATCTGCGTCAGCCGTTCTTCCGGAATTTGTGTCGCGTCGATACCCGGTATAGCATTTGCGATACCTTGTTTATCTTCTTCAATACCAACGCAGAGATAACCCCCAACGGCATTTGCAAACGCGGAAACGTCTTTACAGAATTCTTTACGAGCCGAATCTGCAGCAACGTTCAGTTCGCGCTTGAACTCAAGCCGCTGGTCTTCCCCCACCTTCAGGAGTGGAAGCGTCTGGAGATGTTCTTCGGAAAGAGACTCGAAGTTCACGTTGTCAAATAGCCCGGTACTCATTGGAATTCCAGTTCTATCCCAATTGTCGCCGATGGTAGATCACGGCTCTGAGTTTACCAAAATGCGTATGCACACGCAGCCTGCTAGACGCCAAGCTTGTTGAGGAGAAAAGCCGGCGGCGCTACCGCTTTTTCCGTGCAATCGCGCGTTGCATCGCGCTGCCCATGTCGGCGGGGCTTTCGGCGACTTCGATGCCAGCGGCTTCGAGGGCGGCGACTTTTTCGGCCGCTGTGCCTTTGCCGCCGGAGATGATCGCGCCGGCGTGGCCCATGCGCTTGCCGGCCGGAGCGGCGCGGCCGGCGATGAAGGCGGCCACCGGCTTGCTGACGTGCTTGGCCACGAACGCGGCGGCTTCTTCTTCGGCGGTGCCGCCGATCTCGCCGATCATCAGAATCGCCTCGGTCTGCGGGTCGGCTTCGAACATCCGAAATAGATCAATGAACGACGTGCCGACGATCGGGTCGCCGCCCAGGCCGACGCATGTCGACTGGCCCAGACCCAGGTTGCTCAACTGCCAGACGGCTTCGTACGTGAGCGTGCCCGAGCGGCTCATCAGGCCCACCGGGCCGGGCTTGTGAATATAGCCCGGCATGATGCCGATCTTGCACTCGCCGGGCGTGATCACGCCGGGGCAATTCGGCCCAACGAGCACGCTCTTGCTGTCGCGCACGGCCCGATCCACGCGGACCATATCCAGCACCGGCACGCCTTCGGTAATGGCGATGACCGTCTTGATGCCCGCATCGACTGCTTCGAGGATGGCATCGGCGGTGAAGGCCGGCGGCACGAAGATCATCGTGGCATCGGCGCCGGTCTCGCGGACGGCGGCCGCGACGGTGTCGAACACCGGCAGGCCCTCGACTTTTTCGCCGGCCTTGCCGGGCGTGACGCCGCCAACCATCTGGCTGCCGTACGCGAGGCAACCCTTGGTGTGGAACTGGCCCACCTTGCCGGTAATGCCCTGGCAGATGACGCGGGTCTTGCGGTCGATCAGGATGCTCATGTGCGGTCCAAATTCCGGTAGAGTCGAAACGGCAATTTTAGGGGAAGTCGAGTGCCATGCCCACGCTTCGTGGGCATGCCCGTTGGTGCCAAACCTGATCCGCATGCCCACGCGGCGTGAGGATGGCACCCCAAGCACATCGCATGGCACTTATCATTTAAAAACAGTATCCGCAATCAGCCGGCGGCCGCGACGACCTTCTTGGCGGCGTCGGTTAGCCCTTGGGCCGTGATGATGTCCAGTTTGCTGGT
>DATCFX010001135.1:0-3916 GCA_036509275.1 Pirellulales bacterium
CGGCTGTTGGGAGCCACGCGCGACCGCGTGGACGTGGGAGCCGATTTCGGGGTGCAGGATTCGATCGACGAGCTGATCGCCAAGATCGGCCCGGCGGTGGATGCCGGCTTCAAACGCGTGAAGCTCAAATACCGGCCGGGCTGGGACCTGCGGATGCTCGAAGCCGTGCGCCGCGTGTTTCCCTCGCAGACCTTCCACATCGATTGCAACAGCGGCTACACGCTGGCCGATTTCGACATGTTCTGCCGGCTCGACGATTTTAACCTGGCGATGATCGAACAGCCGCTGGCCTACGACGACCTGGTGGACCACGCCCGGCTGGGCCAATCCATCCGCACGCCGATCTGCCTGGACGAGAGCATCACGTCCATCGCGCGGGCCGAACAGGCGATCGACTTGGGGAGTTGCCGCTGGGTGAACATCAAGCCGGGCCGCGTGGGCGGGCTCACTCCGGCCCTGGCCATCCACACCCTGTGCCAGGAGGCAGGCATCCCTTGCTGGGTGGGCGGCATGCTCGAAAGCGCTGTCGGCTCGCGCGTCTGCATCGCGCTGGCCATGCTTGACAACTTCAGCTACCCGGCCGACATCTTTCCTTCGCACGTTTATTATCGCGAGGACCTGGGCACGCCGCCGGTGGGGCTGGTCGTCGGCCCCGACGGCTCGCCGCAAGTGATCGCGCCCGACGTGCCCGGCACCGGCACCGAGCCCGATCCGCAGCGGCTGGAGCGCATGACCGTCGCCCGGGCACGGATCGAACGCTGATCGCCATCGTCGGTATTTATGCCGCCATTTGGCGGGCGGCCGGAGCGACGCGGCCCCAGAGGATCGACAACAGCTCGCGCTCGAAGCGAGACGTGGTGAAGCGCTCGGCTTGCTGCCGGGCTAAGCGCGGCGAGCATTGCTCGGGGTGTTCTTCGAACCAGTGCATGGCGGCGGTCAACGATTCCACACTCTGGTTGGCGAACCAGCGGCCGGTGCCGACGTGCCGGTTATCGGCCGGCAAAACAGTCTCGGTTGCACCGCCCACGCCGTAGCAGATCACCGGCGTGCCGCAGGCCTGGGCCTCGAGCGGCACAATGCCAAAATCTTCCTGGCCGGGAAAAATCAGGGCCCGGCAGCGTTGTAACAGTTCGCGCAGCACTTCGGCCGACTGCCAGCCGAGGAACTGCACCCCCTCGTCCGCCAGCCGCCGGCACGCCGCCAATTGCGGCCCGCTGCCGACAACCACTAGCCGCCGCCCCATACGCCGGCACGCTTCGACGGCTAGGTCGATCCGCTTGTAAGGCACCAGCGCCGAAAGGCAGAGATAAAAATCCTCTCGCGGACCCGGGGCGGGAACATAAAACCGCGTGTCGACCGGCGGATACACGATCCGGCTCTCGCGGCCGTAGCAATCGGCAATGCGGCCGGCGACCGTGTGGCTGATGGCCACGAACTCATCGACCCGCCCGCTCGAAGCCCGGTCCCACTGGCGCAGGCCGGCGAGCAGGCGATTGCGTGCGGCGGCCTTGACGCGGCCCAACAATCCCGCTGACGCGTCCGCGCGGCCAAAATAATCGTCGCGCAAGTGCCAGGCATAGCGCATGGGCGTGAAGCAATAACAGACGTGCCGCACGCCCGGCGGCACGCGAATGCCCTTGGCCACGGCATGCGACAGGCTCACGACCAGCTCGACGTCGTCGGGCACGCGGAACGACTGGATCGCCTGCGGCATCAGCGGCAGCCAATAGCGATAATCGCCCGGCATGTTTTGCAGGAAGCTGGTCTCGATGTGCATCGCCTCGATCGTGGGCGACACGCTGCCGCGGCGGTGCAACAGCGTGAACAACCGGGCAGTCGGAAAATGGCGGCAAAGGACTTCCAAACATTTCTCGCCGCCGCGCATTCCGGTCAGCCAGTCGTGTACCAGCAGCACGTTCATGAATCGTGTCCTTAAGCAAATCCGATCGCCCCGGACTAACTGACAACTTGTCAGTCAACATGGGGCGGATCGTGTACGGATGCGCGGAAAGGGTCAAGATCATCAGCCGCGATAGCACCATCTAAAAGCCCACGGACTGCGGTCCGTGGGGCCGGCATGAGAGCCCCCCGTAGCACTGGACAATCACCCGAGCGGCCCGCTAGCGTGGGATCATGCAACCTCAACAAACCAACAACCGCCCATTCATCGGCGGCGTGGTGTTCGATTTGGACGGCACGCTGGTCGACTCGGGCCTGGACTTCGACCAGATGCGCCGCGAGATGCGGCTGGCCGACGACGTGCCGTTGCTCGAAGCCCTGGCCGAGATGGAGCCGGCCGAAGCGCAACGATGCTGGCAGATTCTCAAGGAACACGAGCAAGCCGGCGCGGATCGAGCCGTGACGATGGCCGGGGTCGAATCGTTTCTCGCGGCGCTCGAGCGGTGGGGCATTCACCGGGCGGTGGTCACGCGCAACAGCCGCGAGATGGCCGTAGCGGTGCTCGAGCGGCTGGCCATTCGGTTCGAACTCGTGTGGGGGCGCGAGGATGGTCCGGTCAAGCCCGACCCGGCCGCCATCGCCGCGATCTGCCGGACGTGGCAACTGCCGCCCGAGCGTGTGGCGATCATCGGCGACTATCGCTTCGACCTGGAAGCCGGCCGGGCCGCCGGCATCCACACGGTGCTGTACCTGGCCGGCCGCGAACCGGCCGAGATTTCGTATTTGGACCTGGCCGATCGGACGCTGGCCTCGTTTGCCCAGCCCGATGAGCTATTGGCCTGGATGCTCGCCCCGGCCGAGGCCTTAATTCGCGGCAAACGATAGGAAGCCATTGAACAGAAGGTCGCGAAGGGCGCCAAGGAGAAGGAGAGACGGAGAAGAAGGAGAAGGAAGAAGGAAAGAAGGGGCGGAAGGGGGGAAGGGCCGGCTGGCAATGGGTGTGATTGTGACTTCTGGCGCGGGATGGCGCGGCGCCCGAGCCAGGCGCTGCTGCCCGTCGATCGGGCAATCGTCCCAGACACCAGGGCCTCGCGGCTTCGCCAATCGCCCCAAAAACGGCGTTGCGATAGCACGCGACGGGTAGGTATAATTGATGGTCTTTACGATCGATTGAATTGCTTAATCAGCGCTCTTCTCGCTTTGGAGGTAATGCCGTGGCCAGTGGCAAGTTCTTGTTCACCAGCGAATCGGTCAGCATGGGTCATCCGGATAAGCTGGCCGACCAGATTTCAGACGGCATCCTCGACGCGCTGCTGGCCCAGGATCCGTATAGCCGCGTGGCCTGCGAGACGATGGTGACCACCGGCGTGGCCATCCTGGCCGGCGAAATCACGACCAAAGCCGTGGTCAACTACGCCGAAGTGGCCCGCAACATCATTCGCGAGGTGGGCTACACCGACGACCACATGGGCATCTGCGCCGACACCTGCGCCGTGATGGTGGCGATCGACAAGCAAAGCCCCGACATCGCGCAGGGCGTGAATGAAAATTCGGCGGCCGGCAAGGACATTGGCGCGGGCGACCAGGGCTTGATGTTCGGCTATGCCTGCAACGACACGCCCGAGTTGATGCCGCTGCCCATCGCGCTGGCCCATCGCATCACCAACGCGCTGACCTTGGCCCGGCAGCAGGAACAGGTCAGTTGGCTGCGGCCGGACAGCAAGAGCCAAGTGACGGTCGAATACGACGGCCATCGCCCGGTGCGGATCGATACCGTGGTGGTCTCGACGCAGCACGCTCCGGAAGTCAGCCAGGCCGAGATTCGCAAGTTCGTCATCGACCACGTGATCAAGCCGATCCTGCCCGAGCACCTCGCCACCGGCAACATCAAGTACCACATCAATCCGACCGGCCGGTTCGTAGTCGGCGGACCGCACGGCGACTGCGGCTTGACGGGCCGCAAGATCATTGTCGACACGTATGGCGGCTGGGGCCGTCACGGCGGCGGAGCTTTCAG
>DATCFX010001136.1:0-1076 GCA_036509275.1 Pirellulales bacterium
GGCCGGCTGGCGCTCACCGGCACGCCGATCGAGAACCGCCTCTCCGACTTGTGGTCGCTGTTCGATTTTCTCAACCCCGGCCTGCTGGGCAGCGCCAAGCAATTCGCCGCCCTGGTCAAACAATCTGCGGCCGCTGGCAGCGACCGCTACGGCTCGTTGCGGGCTCTGGTTCAGCCTTACATCCTGCGGCGGCTGAAGACGGACAAGCGCGTGATCGCCGACCTGCCCGACAAAACCGAAGTCAACGCCTATTGCGGGCTCAGTAAGCGGCAGGCTGCGTTGTACGAGCGGGCGGTGCGGGACCTGGCCGCGGCACTGAAAGAGGCCGAAGGCATCCAGCGGCGCGGAACCGTGCTGGCCTTCCTGATGCGCTTCAAGCAGATTTGCAATCACCCGTCACAGGCCACCGGCGACGCCGGTTACGAACCGCGCGACAGCGCCAAGTTTCAGCGGCTGGCCGAGCTCTGCGGCGAACTAGCCGAGCGACAGCAAAAGGCCCTGGTCTTCACGCAGTTTCGCGAGATCACGGCCCCGCTGGCCGAATTCCTGGCCGGCGTCTTCGGCCGCCCGGGCCTGGTGCTGACCGGCCAGACGGCGGTGGGCAAGCGGCGCGAGCTGGTCGAGGCCTTTCAACGCGAGACTGGTCCGCCGTTCTTCGTGCTATCACTCAAGGCCGGCGGCACGGGACTGAATCTCACGGAGGCGGCGCATGTGATTCACTTCGATCGCTGGTGGAACCCGGCCGTCGAGAACCAGGCCACGGACCGCGCGTTTCGTATCGGGCAGAAGCAGAACGTCGTGGTTCACAAATTCGTCTGCCGTGGTACGATCGAGGAGCGGATCGACGAAATGCTGACCGAAAAAAGCGACTTGTCGCGCAGTCTGCTGGACACGGGCGGCGAGACGCTGCTCACCGAAATGAACAACGATCAGCTCTTGAAGTTCGTCTCGCTGGACGTGCGAAAAGCGTTGGAAACCTAAATCGGCCCCGGCGGGCCCAAGGCAAGGAGGGCTTCCAGATGAGTTGGTGGCGATACAAGGAGTACGTCAGTGTCGCTCAGCGCCGTGCCAAGGCG
>DATCFX010001137.1:0-6390 GCA_036509275.1 Pirellulales bacterium
AGCCGATGCTGGCCGTACAGCGCGGCAGCGATCCGGCGTCGCCGGCGGCTGCCACGCGCTCGCGCATCCGTTCCAACACGGTTTTCGCTTCCGGGTCTTCCAGTCGCAGCAGCACGATGCCGAATTCGTCGCCGCCCAGCCGGGCCACCTTGTCCTGGTCGCGCAAGCCGGACCGCAAGGCATGGGCCACCGCACGCAGCAGCGCATCGCCGGTCGCGTGACCATGCTGGTCGTTGATTTGCTTGAAATGATCCAGGTCGACGATGGCCAGGCACTGGTCGGTTACCGGGCCGTCCGGCGGTAAGAGGCTAGCCAGTTGTTCATCCCACGCGCGGCGATTGGGTAGTCCGGTCAGCGGATCGGTGCGGGCTTCCTGTACTGCCACGTCATGCTCGACTTCCGATTGTTGAAGCTGCCGCCGCAAGCGGACCACTTCGCCCAACAGCCGGCAGGCCAGCGTGATCTCGCGGGCAGTGACATCGATTGGCAGGTTGACGTCGGCCGTGGGCAGCGGCCCCAGCCCAATCAGGCCGATCGATCGAGGCCGGGCCGGATCGGCCGGCGGCAGGTCGGCCGCTTCGCTCGAAGACTGGTCGGCCACCAGCACATCGGCGTCGGCCACGTTGGTCGCCGGCAGCAGTTCGGAGCGAGCATCGGAAAACAGGGCGGCCAGCCGCGCGGCATGGCGGCTGGCAACAAACACGCGTACTGGTAGTCGGTCGGTCATAGCTAACGTGAAATATAGCACGTTGTCGCCAAGCAGGGCCAAGTGGCGTTCTTGCTTGCAGCGCTATCGCCGAGTGTTAGAATCAGCCCGGCCGAGCGCGGGCGTGTTTTCGGCGTCCCTGATGGCATTTGGCGGGGGTGGGGGCGTTCCCCCCGAGTTCGCTTTTCGCGTCTGCTCCGCCGCGCCCGGACGATTTCGGGCCGCGTTGGTTCAAAGCCTGTACAAAACGATTGGCAGCCTCACGATGAGCCTCGACATCGGCGAAATTGGCGACGTGCCGGCAACGTGGACGCGGCGGCATTTGCTGGGGCTCGAGGATCTGTCGGCCGACGAGTTGACGCTGGTGCTCGACACGGCCGCGATGTTCAAAGACGCGACGGGCAAATGCCGGCAAAAGCTGTCGGTGCTCGCCGGCCGGACGTGCGCCAACCTGTTTTTCGAGCCCTCGACGCGCACGCGCACCAGTTTCGCCCTGGCCGCTCGGCGGTTGGGAGCCGATACGGTCGATTTTTCGTCCAGCGGCAGCAGCCTCTCGAAGGGCGAAACCTTTATCGACACGGCCAAGAACATCGAGGCGATGGGCGTGGACGCGGTCGTCGTGCGGCATCGCACGCCCGGCACTCCGCAATTGCTGGCCCAAAACCTCGAGTGCTCCGTCATCAACGCCGGCGACGGGCCGCACGAGCACCCGACGCAGGGCCTGCTGGACATGCTCACGATCCGCGAACAGCGCGGCCGCATCGCGGGGCTGACCGTGGCCCTGGTGGGCGACATTGCCCATAGCCGCACCGCGCGCTCCAACATCTGGGGCTTGCAGAAGCTGGGTGCCCACGTGATTGTCTGCGGGCCGTCGACGCTGGTCTCCGACCGCTGGCGATCGCTCGGGGTCGAAGTCTCGCACTCGCTCGACGAGATCCTGCCGCGCTGCGACGTGCTGAACCTGCTGCGCATCCAGTTCGAGCGGCAGACGACCCGGCCGTTTCCTTCGGTTCGCGAATACGCGCTGCTGTATGCCATGAACCGCGAGCGGCTGGCCAAGGCCAAGGACGACATCCTGATCCTGGCTCCCGGCCCGATCAATCGCGGCGTCGAAGTCACGCCGGAAGTCGCCGACGGCCCGCACTCGGTGATCCTCAACCAGGTCACCAACGGGCTGGCCGTGCGGATGGCCGTGCTCTGGCTGATTTTGGGAAGAAACAATGCAGAGTGATGAGCGCAGAGTGCAGAGTGCAGAATGATGAATCGGGCATGTCTGCCGGCGAGAAGCCGGCCGCTTGGCTCCGCGTTTTTTCCGTCTTCCACTCTGCACTCATCAATTATCACTCATCACTTAACCGGGGGTTCCCGTGGCGCGAATGCTGATCGAAGGCGGCCGAATCGTCGATCCCGGCTCGGGCACCGATCGCGTGGCCAACCTGCTGGTGGAAGACGGCCGCATCGCCGCGCTGGACGTGGCCCGCAATGGCCAGGACGTCATCATCGACGCCGGGGGGCGGATTGTCACGCCGGGGCTGATCGACATGCACGTCCACCTGCGCGAGCCGGGGCGTGAAGAAGACGAGACGATCGCCACCGGCACGGCGGCGGCCCTGGCCGGCGGATTCACGTCGATCGCCTGCATTCCCAACACCGAGCCGCCGATCGATACGCAGGCGGCGGTCGAATTTGTGCGGCACCAGGCTGCGCTGGCCGACGGGGCCAACGTATTTGTCGTGGCCTGCGTCAGCAAAAACCGCGAAGGCAAGGAACTGGCCGAAATCGGCCAGCTCGTGCAGGCCGGCGCCGTGGGCTTCAGCGACGACGGCGCGCCGGTCTACAACGCCGAGTTGATGCGCCGCGCGTTCGAATACTGCCTGATGTTCGACAAGCCGATCCTCAACCATGCCGAAGTGCGGGAACTGACCGTTGACGGTGTGATGCACGAGGGCCTGGTGTCGCTGATGTTGGGCCTGCCCGGCATGCCGGCGGCGGCCGAAGACGTGATGGTCGGCCGCGACATCATCCTGGCCGAAGCCACCGGCGGCCGGATTCACGTGATGCACGTCTCGACGGCCGGCAGCGTCGAACTGGTGCGCCGGGCCAAGCGGCGGCAGGTGCGCGTCACGACCGAGGTCTGCCCCCACCACTTCACGCTCACCGACGAAAGCCTGCGCACGTTCGACTCGAACTACAAAATGAGCCCTCCGCTGCGCAGCCGCGAAGACGTCGAGGCCTGCATCGCCGGACTGGCCGACGGCACGATCGACGCCATCTGCACCGATCACGCGCCGCACGCTCCGGAAAAAAAGATGCAGGAACTCGATCGCGCACCCTTTGGCATCGTCGGGCTGGAAACCGCGCTGCCGCTGGTGATGATGAAGCTCGTCGAGCCGGGGCATCTCACTTGGCCGCAGGTGGTCGAGAAAATGGCGCTCAACCCGGCAAAAATCCTGGGGCTCAACAAGGGCACGCTCGCGCCCGGCGCCGATGCCGACATTACGATCATCGACCCCGACTGCAAGTGGAAAGTGGACCCCCACGAGTTCCGCTCCAAGAGCAAGAACACGCCTTTTGCCGGCTGGGACATGCGCGGCCGCGCCGAAACCGTAATCGTCGGCGGCCGCGTCCGCTACCGCCTGCACCGCGGCTGAAAAAGAAGAAATAGAACCACAGAGGCACAGCGGCACAGAGACACAGAGGCACAGAGAAAAAGAAGAAAGAATTCACCACCAAGACACGAAGAGCACGAAGTTTTTTTCTTTGTGACCTTCGTGTCTTCGTGGTCTCCTCCTCGTCCCCAGTTTCTACTCTGTGCCTCTGTGGTTTTTTCTCCAACTGATGCGTTTGCGATGCGGATGGTTGGGTTTTAGGAGCATGGATGATTCTCTATCTAATTCGGCATGGCGAAAGTACCTTCAATGCCGAGGGACGCATCCAGGGCCAGCTCAATTCTCCGCTCTCGCCGCTGGGCCTGCGGCAAAGCCAGGCCCTGGCCGCCGCCTTTGCCGGCCAGAAGATCGACGCCGTGTACTCCAGCCCGCTGGTGCGGGCCATGCAAACGGCTGGCCCAGTAGCCGAGACATTGGGGCTCGCGCTGCGGACCGATGACCGGCTGTTGGAACTCAATGCCGGCGTGTTTCAAGGCCTGACCTGGGCCGAAATCAACCAGCGCCTGCCGGCCGAGGGCGATGCCTGGAAATCGCAGAATCCCGACTATCGGATCCCGGGCGGCGAATCGCGGCGCGATCTCATGCGCCGCGGCCAGGCGGCGCTGGAGTCCATTCGCGAGGCCGGGCACAGCCGGGTGATCGTCGTGTCGCACGGCGGCCTGCTCACCGCCGCGCTCAAAGCCCTGTTGGGCGTGCCGGCCGAGCGCAATCCCTTTACGCTCTACAACGGTTCGATCAGCCAGGTCGAGTGGCAATCGCAGTTCAAGCTGATCACGCTCAACCAGTTGGATCATCTGCAAGCCGCCGGCGCCGACCTGCGCACCCGCACCGGAGATCTTTAATAGTGCTGCAAACGCCGTTCAATTCGGCGCTCCATTGTGGCCGCTAACGGCTCATAAATGAGCCCGCTAAGAGCGTCTGCGGCGCGCTACGCCACTTCTTCGTACTCGAAGATGGCTTCGATCTCGACGGCGATGTTGCCGGGCAGCGAACCCATGCCGACGGCGCTGCGGGCACCGATGCCGTGCTCGGGCCCAAAAACTTTGCTGAACAACTCGCTGCAACCGTTGATCACGGCCGGATGCTGCGTGAAGTCGGGGGCGGCATTGACCATGCCCAGCACTTTGACGACGCGCTTGATGCGGTTCAAGCTTCCCAGGTTCGCCTGGAGCGTGGCGAGAATGGCCAAACCGGTTTGGCGGGCAGCTTCGTAGCCGGCCTCTTGCGTCAAGTCGGCGCCCACGCGGCCGGTGATCATGCCACCGTCGGGCAGCAGCGGCCCGTGGCCGGAGACGTAGGCCATGTCGTGCGAGAAGACCACCGGCTTATACACGCCCTGCGGCTTGGGGGCGGGCGGCAATTGGTATCCCAGTGCGGCCAGTCGGTCATCGGAACTCATGCGTCGCTCCGCCGGTTCGAGTAGGTGCAGATAAGCGAGGCGATTCTATCGGTCTTGGCGATGACCGTAAAGCGCTCGGTGTTCGCGGCGCTTCGGCCTTCATAAATCAGTTGGGCTCAAGCAATCGATCGTAGGACAGACGAAGAAAACCACAGAGGCACAGACGCACAGAGAGGAAAAAAGGAAAAAAGACAACGAAGCTTCTGCTTTTCCTCTCTGCTCGTTCTGCCTTCGTTCTCTGTGTCTCTGTGTCTCTGTGGTTTATTTCTCCTCCGAATTGGCGAAAATCTTTTTTGAAAAACTTTCGCGCGGCCGCGCGACGTGCCTGGCACGGACCGAAACTCTGCAACCCGTTTTGCAGCAAGTGTCTTGGACGGCCAGGCTGCTAGCAAATCCGAGGCGCTCCCACTTGGGGGTAGTGAGCTAAGGTCCGATATCGCAATGTGTTTCGCCAATTTTCAGGAATTGTTTGACGCGCGATTGAAAACCAGTAAACTCGTGCCTTCCGCATGATGTTGTGTGGCCGACGCAGACAGATACAATATGTAGAGTCCTCGGCCCTTCTTGTGCGCCCGTGAGCCACGTCAGGAAGATCCGGTTCCGAGAGCCCGCTTGGTGGCATCCTTTGCCCTCGGACAACCGATAATGCTACTGGTACAAGCAGTGTACTTACGTACACTTCAAGGTAGGGATGCCAGCACTTTTTAGCCACTCGAGGAAGGAAACACATGGCTAACGTCACCACCACCAAAGCCCCCCCGGGAACCGCCAGCCGCCCGAAGCCGAAGCCCGGCCGCCGCTTCTCCAAAGGCCTGGCGATCGAGCCGGTCTTTTGTCCCGTCGACGTGGTCGACCCTTTCGACACGGTCGACTGGGAGATCCGCACCGCCGCCATCAAGGGCGAGAACGGCGAGGTGCTGTTCGAGCAGACCGATTGCGAGGTGCCCAGCACTTGGACGCAGTTGGCCACCAACGTGGTTTGCAGCAAGTATTTCTACGGCGAAGTCAACACGCCGCAGCGCGAGAACAGCGTCCGGCAGTTGATCCATCGGGTCAGCCGCACGATTGCCGACTGGGGCACCCAGGACGGATACTTCGCCAGCGCCGCCGACGGCGAACATTTCTACCGCGAGCTCTCTTGGCTCTGCCTGCACCAGACCGGCGCGTTCAACTCGCCCGTTTGGTTCAACGTGGGCCTGTTTCATCAGTACGGCGTCAAGGGGGCCCAGTGCAACTGGCATTGGGACGCCGAATCAGCCGAAGTCAAACAGCCGGACAACCCGTACGAATATCCGCAAGGCTCGGCCTGTTTCATCCAGAGCGTCAAGGACAACATGGAAGACATCATGGAGCTCGCACGTAGCGAGGCCATGCTGTTCAAGTTCGGCTCGGGCACCGGCACCGACTTGTCCACCTTGCGCTCGTACCAGGAAAAGCTCTCCGGCGGCGGCAAGCCCTCGGGTCCGCTGTCGTTCATGCGGGTCTACGACCAGATTGCGGCGGTGGTCAAAAGCGGCGGCAAGACGCGCCGGGCCGCCAAGATGCAGTCGCTCAAGGTCTGGCACCCGGACATCATGGACTTCATTCAGTGCAAGGCCAAGGAAGAGCGCAAGGCC
>DATCFX010001138.1:0-1828 GCA_036509275.1 Pirellulales bacterium
AGCCGGGTTGGCCGTGACCGTCAGGTGCGCCTGGTCGACCGTGAGCGCGGCCGTGACGAAGGTCGTGAAGTCGTAGTTGTTAGCGACCAGTGAGCCCAGCGCCGCCGTGATCGTATACGTACCGCCCACGGGACTGGTGGCCGTGTCGTTGCTTGTGAGGCTGGCAGCTCCGCTGACTCCACTGCTGGCCAGCGTCTCGCCGTTGGCGAATCCGCTGATCGTGGCCGTGAACGTTGGGTCGGCAGCGCCGTACAGCCGCGAGGCCGGATTGGCCGTGACCGTCAGGTGCGCCTTGCTAATGGTCTGGTTGGCGCTGCCGTCGCTCGTAATATATTGCCCCGCGGCGTTATAGATGGCGGTGATTTCATGTGGGCTGGCACCCACAGTTAGGGTGCTGATGGCGAAAGCCGCCATTCCGCTCGCGTTGAGCGAAACATTGCTGGCCAGAACGGTGCTCCCTTCCTCGAAGGTCACGCTCCCGGAAGTCACCGCGCTGCCGCCCGCGGCTACGGTCGCGGTGAAGGTCACCGATTGCCCGTAGGTTGACGGGCCGGACGCCCCGGAGACAGTGGTCGCGGTGGCAATGCCCAGGTCGGTCAGCACCAGGTCGTTGCCGCTGCCTCCCTGGTAATCAGCTTGGAACGTGTAGGAAGTGCCGAGATAGCTCAGGGCGACGGTCGCATTCTGCGCCAAGTTCGAGAACGTGCCGCTGATCAGGTTGCTGCCCGCGGGCGTGGCCGTGTTGTCGACGACCGTAAGCTGAGCACCGATCGTGGGAGCAAACCCTAGCGAGAGGTTCAAGGGATTCTCGCTGGTGGAAAATCCCTGGCTCGCCAGCGGGGTGCCGGTGGAAAACAAGGTAGTTTGGATACCGCCTGTGCCGAGTGTAAGACTCACCAGGCCGCCGTTGCCATTGAGTCCTGTGCCCGATCCCGATGCGTCGTCCAGAATGATTTGGCCGGCGCCGGTAGTGGATTGAATCACGTCTAGCGAGGCGCCGGCCGTGGTGGCAGGCGTGGCGGTCGAGAACGTGATGTTGCCGGTCTGCTGGCCGTCGCCGATGGTGACCGTGCCGGTCGACGTGGTAAAGATCTGGGCCAACTCGGCGGTGGTGAGATTGATGCCCGCCACGGGCGAGCTGTTGGTGCCGCCGACGAGCATTGGCCGCGACTCGACCGACGATTGAATCACCACGCCGCCGGCCGTGGCCGTGGCACTGCCCGGAGCGAACTCCTCCACAGTGCTGCCAAAATAGTTGGCCACGTACAGGTTGCCGCTGGAGTCGAAGGCCAGGGCGATCGGATAGGATATGCCGGCGGAGAAGGTGGCACTCGGCGTGGTACTTCCCGGGCCGAACTTCTCCACGGTCACGTTGCCTGTATTTGCCACGTAGAGATTGCCGCTGGAGTCGAAGGCCAGGGCGCGGGGATAGTACACGCCGGCGGAGTAGGTGGCGCTGGGCGTGGTGCTCCCCGGCGCGAACTTCTCCACCGTGCTGTTGTTGGCGTTGGCCACGTACAGGTTGCCGCTGGCGTCGAAGGCCAGGGCCTCGGGACCGGACACGCCGGCGGAGTAGGTGGCGCTGGGCGTGGTGCTCCCCGGCGCGAACTTCTCCACCGTGTTGTTAGTCGCATTGCCCACGTACAGGTTGCCGCTGGAGTCGAAGGCCAGGGCCTCGGGATAGGCCACGCCGGCGGAGTAGGTGGCGCTGGCCGTGGTGCTCCCCACGGCGAACTTCTCCACCGTGCTGTTGCCCTCATTGGCCACGTACAGGTTGCCGCTGGAGTCGAAGGCCAGGGCGTCGGGGAAGTCCACGCCCGTGGAGTAC
>DATCFX010001139.1:0-2313 GCA_036509275.1 Pirellulales bacterium
GATCGCTTGATCCAAATGGATACCACCACTGTCAGCAGCACGATCGACGCCAGCGGCAGTGGCCCGCTAGTGTTGACCAACGTGCAGAACAACCTAGTGGCTGGCGCCAAGACGCTGACCCTGGGTGGGGCGAACACGGACGACAACATCATCAGTTCGAACCTGACCGATAGCACCGTCGGAGCCGGCGGCGCGCTGGCGATCACGAAGACGGATGGCGGCATCTGGGTGCTGACCGGCGACAACACTTTCTCCGGCAGTGTGGCGGTCGCCTCCGGCGAGTTGGGCATCGGCAGCTCGACCGCGTTGGGCAGCGGAAATACTGTGACGGTCACCAACTCGTCGCTCTTTAGTTACGGAGCCGACCAGACCATCGCCAATGCCGTCACGATTGCCAACAACGGGTCCATGACCCTTGCGGGCCAATACTCGCTCACGGTGAACAACGTCATTTCCGGTGCAACGGGCACGAATTCCTGGATCATTTACAACGAACTGCCCTCAAGCAAAACGTTCACGTTCAATGGCTTTGCGAATCTCAATACTGCCACAACTGGCTCCAACACTTTAACCGTCAACGGGACGGGCGACACGGTGATCGGGCCCAATGGGGCCACCGACGTGATCGCCGATTCCACGCACGGGGCAGCCACGAACCTGACTTTCAGCGGCAGCGGGTCGTTGACGTTGGGCGGCGTCAACCCCAATACCTACTCGGGCAAAACCACCCTGTCGGGCACGGGCACCGTGTATGTCGACAAGCTGGGGGCGTTCGGCGCGAGCAGCCTGGTCTTGAGCAGTGGCACAATGGTGGCCCTGACGGATCTGTCCGGCGGCAACGCCTTCTCCAACGCCACCACGCTCAGCGGAAGCTTCACCGTCGGCGGCGCGAGCAACATCGAGTTCAGCAGCGCCCTGACGCTCGGCAAGACGTCGACCTTCACCAATTCGCTCTCCTCGGGCAGCCTGATCCTTTCCGGCGGCATCACCAACACCGCCTCGAGCACGCTCACGCTCCAGGGTTCGGGCTTGACCTCGATCACCGGCAATCTCACCAACGGCACCGGCACCACCACGCTGATTGTGACGGCCGCTGGCGGCACGGTGACACTGGGCGGCACTGACACGTACACCGGCGCCACCACGCTCAACGCCGGCACGGTGATCCTGGACTACGACGCCAGCAACACGGCCAAGCTTTCCAACGCGGTGTTGACCTTGGGCGGCGCCACGCTGGACCTGACGCGCAGCGCCGGCAGCACGTACACCGAGTCCGTGGCCTCCACCACGCTCACGGCCAGCACGGCCTCGTACGTGAACATCAACAACACGGGCGCCAACAACCTGAATTTCACGGCCGGCACGATCACGCACAACACCGGCTCGTTCGTCGATTTCAACATCATGAACTCCAACAGCACCGATTCGCCGACGACGATCAATGTGGGCTCGACCGCGACGATCAACAACACGATCGGCTGGGCCGTGATCAACAATTCCTCCGGCGCGCTGTTCGCCAATAATTCTTCCGGCACGCTGGTGCCCGCCACGACCGTCGCGGCTGACGACATATCGACCTGGACCAGCACGCAAAACGTGACGGACTCCAGCGGGTATACCGGGCTGCTCAGCGGCAGCAGCCTGGCCGTCAACAGCATCGCGTTCAACGCGGCGGCCAGTTCGACCGTGACGATCGACGCCGGCTCCCGGCTGTTCGTCAATACGGGCGGCATCCTGGTCAGCGCCGGCGTCGGCGCCAATGCGCCGACGATTACCGGCGGCGGCATCACGGCCGGGGCCAGCAACGAACTGTTCATCGACCAGCAAGACACGGCTAGCCCCCTGACTATCGCCTCGAACGTGCGGGACAACGGCTATGACGTGTCTTTGACCAAGGCCGGGCTGGGCACCGTGATCCTGTCGTCGCCCATCAACAGCTACAGCGGGATCACGAGCGTGGACGAGGGGACGTTGCAACTCGGTGCCAACGAGGCGCTGGGCGATTACTCCGGCGTAATGATCGCCGGCAATGCGTCCGCTGAGCTCGACCTGAACGGCTATTCGGCCACGGTCGGCACCTTGAGCAGCAGCCTCGGCGGGCAGGCCGGCCTGGGCACGCTCAATATCGGCAGCGGCACGCTCACGGTCACCGAGGCCTCGAGCACCGCCTTCAGCGGCACGATCACCGGCACGGGCGCTTTGGTGCAAAACGGCGCCGGCACGCTCACGCTCAACACCAGCAGCAACCCCTTTTCCGGCAGCGTGACCGTCACCGGCGGCATCCTGGACCTCGGCGGCGACGGCGTCGCCAAC
>DATCFX010001140.1:0-2512 GCA_036509275.1 Pirellulales bacterium
GCATGCTCGGCGGCCGCTTTGGCCACGGCCAGCGACACGCCCAGAATAGCGTTGGCGCCCAGGTTCTTCTTGTTGGGAGTACCGTCCAGGTCGATCATCATCCGGTCGACGTTGCGCTGATCCAGGGCGTCGTGACCCAGCAGTTCACTGGCAATCTTCTCGTTGATATTGCCGACCGCCTTGGTCACGGCTTTGCCAAAATACTGCCGAGCCTCGCCATCGCGCAGCTCCCAGGCCTCGTGGACGCCGGTACTGGCTCCGCTGGGCACGGCGGCCCGGCCAAACGAGCCATCGGCCAGCCGGATATCGACCTCGACCGTCGGATTGCCGCGGCTATCGAGAATCTGCCGGCCGTGAATATCGACAATCGTGGAACTCATAGCGTTCTGCGCGTCCTTTTTTCGTGTGAAGAACCGGTCGCGGCGGCCTCGGTTGCGGCAGCGGCGCGGACCAAGCGGAAATGGTCGGGCGATTTGCCGCTATTGTGCCGAATCGCCCGCCGACTGGCTATGGCCCGCCGCCGAGATTTTGGGACCGCGGGCTGCCACCTGCCGATGGCCGCGGACGCGCGCGATCCGGGCCTGTCGCTTCTCAATCCGCGGGGCCGCCGCTACGATAACGGCGAAGTCAATGAAAACCATATCGGCTACAGCAGTTAGCGATTCCAAATGCGTGCCGGCGATACCACCTTCCAGCGGGCCGTGCCCGAGCCCCTGCCGGGCAATATCCACAGCATTCAGCCGGGTGGCGGAGCTTGTTACACGCTCGAGCTGGCCTGGGGTCGCTGGCGGCGCTGGTATCTGCGGACCTTTCGGCCCGGCTATGTGCGGCACATGTCAGCGCAGCGGCGCGGCGAGGCGACGGGATGTCCGGTCGAGGTGCTCGATCCGCGCGACCTCAAATACCACCGCAACCAGTGCGAGTGTTATTGGGACCCGGCCGACGACCCGTTCCGGTGGCGGGAGCATCTGTGGCTGGCCCGCTGGGGGTTGGGCGAGTTGGTCTTGATGGGCACGCCGCTGGCCGTGCTCACGTGGTTGCTGGCGAACGTTTGGTGGCCGCTGGCCCTGCTGCCGGGGGTGGTCCTGGTTTGGCTGATCTCGTTTTTCCGCGATCCGCGGCGGCCGATTCCTGCCGAGCCGGGGCTGGTACTGGCACCGGCCGACGGCAAGGTCGCGGAAGTCACGCCGCTGGATTACGATGAATTCGTCGGCGGACCGGCGGTCCGCATCGGCATTTTTCTCTCGATCTTCAACGTCCACATTAATCGCGCGCCGCTGGCGGCACGGGCCATTCGCTTGCGATACTGGCCGGGCAAGTTTCTCAATGCCCTGAATCCGGCCAGCGCCTGGCAGAACGAAAACATGTGGATCGGGCTCGAGGAAGAGGCGCCGCCGCACCGCCGGTTGATCGTGCGGCAGATTGCCGGCCTGTTCGCACGGCGAATCGTGTGCGACCTGCGGCCGGGCGAGCGTTTGGCAGCCGGAGCGAAATTCGGAATGATTAAGCTGGGATCACGCACCGAGTTGATCGTGCCGGCCGAGGGTTTTGCGCCCGCGGTCGCCGTGGGGCAGCATGTCGCCGCCGGAACGACGGTTATCGGCCGCTATGCCCAGCCCGCTTATCCGTAACCGCGCGCCGCGATCCCCAAGCTGCCGCCGGCGGCACGTCCTAGAGTTAGACTATGAGCAAGCTCCGCACCATCGCCATGCTGCCGACCCTGTTTACGCTGGGCAACCTGGCGTGCGGGTTTTTCGCCATCGTCGTGGCCGCGCGGGTCGAAACGCCCACGTCGGCCGCCATTCCGCAAACGGCTGCGATTCATACGGCCAGCCCGGGCATGATCTTCGCCGAGTTCGACAAGTCGGATCCCGTACACAATTGCATGTTGAGCGGCTGGCTGATTTTTTTGGCCATGATCTTCGACGCACTGGATGGCCACTTGGCGCGGCTGGCGCGGACCACCAGCGATTTTGGGGCCCAGCTCGACAGCCTGTGCGACGTGGTCACGTTTGGCGTGGCGCCGGCGTTTCTATTGGTCAAGCTGTGTCCTACCGAGGCGTTTTTGCACTCCTGGCGCATCTGGGTGATTGCCGCTTCGTTTGCGGCCTGCGCCGCGTTGCGGCTGGCGCGCTTCAATGCCGAGACGCACGAAGACGAGGATCACCTGCACTTCAGCGGATTGCCCTCGCCGGCCGCCGCCGCGGCGATTGCCGGCTTTGCGATCATGTTTTACACGCTGCGGCGCGAAGACAATCAATGGGAATACGCCACTGGCCTGGACGGTGCCTTGCAAGTCGTGCTGCCGTTCTTCGCGGTGCTGGTGTCGGTGCTGATGGTGTCGCGCGTGCCGTATCCGCACGTGGTCAACCAGGTGTTCAGCGGGCAGCACAGTTTCGGTCACCTGATAGCGCTGATTTTCGCGATCGTGGTGATCATGCTGATTCGCGGCTATTCGGTGCCGCTGGTGTGCGGGGCGTTCGTGTTCTGGGGCCCGATCCACTATGCCTGG